>DASTAO010000358.1:0-4186 GCA_035712525.1 Kapaibacterium sp. (SeqCode) | reverse complement strand
GAGAATCAGCTTCGCCAGAATCCAAAAACGGCTACGCTGATCAAGATCGACCGGGATGCTAAGTATCAGAAGCTCGTCGATCTGATAGACGAGTTGAATTTGGTACAGGCAAAGCTCGGACAAAACGAAAAGCGCTTTAGTATCATAACGATGGCGCCGGATGATTTCCAGAAGGTTGCAACACTGTAATGGTGTTGATTCATAAGATTGTAAGAACATTATGGGATTAAGCGATTTAGTACTGCCGGGAATGGAGATGTACGGCGGCATTGAGATAAAGCGCAACGGTAAGAAAAATACTATCCGCGCTTTCGTATCAGCTGTTGTCATTCATCTATTGTTGTTCGGCCTTTATTTTGGATGGAATGCGCTGATGAAAGAGGACGATTCCAAAGTCCCGCGTATCCGTCGCATTTCAAGTCTTGCTGAATTGGCTCCGCCTCCGTCGACGGAAGACCAGATGGAAGCAGCACCGCTTGCTGCAGCTCCTGCAGTTGACGTTGCTAAGCCGACATTTGGTATCCCGGTGCCAGTGCCGGATATTCAGGCTCCGAACCAGACGATGCCTGATCTTAACAATATGCCGGTACAGACCTCGAACGGTGATGCAAATGGCGGCGCGGGTACGCAACTTGTCGGCAGCGATGCCCCTGTTCATGTTACGCCACCACCGGAGCCGGTTGTGGAAGAGACGCCAGATCGCGATGCATTCGTCGACGTTTCTGAAGAACCAAAGCCGGTACAAAATATCCAGAGCTTGATTGTTTACCCTGAAGTTGCAAAACGCAGCGGACTCGAAGGAAAAGTTATTGCTTCAGTACTCATCGGTAAAGATGGCCGCGTTGAAAAAGTAGCCATCGATAAGACCGATAATGAGATCTTCAATAAAGCTGCTGAAGATGCGCTTATGAGAGCTCGCTTCACACCGGCCAAGCAGGGGACAACACCAGTGAAGGTTTGGTGGACGATTCCGATCTCGTTCAAACTCAGTAAGTAACTAAGTTTACCTGTTAATTTCAAAACGCCGCATCTTGCGGCGTTTTGCATTTTAGGACTGTGTTATGCAACAGCGCTTCACTCGTATAGTTGTTTTCGTAATGATTTCAGTCCGCTACTATTTGGCATTGCCTTTGTAGTCTTACTAAGTATTCTTACTTTGAAAGGAATACTTATGATAACCATTACCAAATTACATGCTCGTGAACATGCTATTCGTGGCTTCTTGAGTGCAGTTGCGATTCACTTATTTCTTTTTATGGGTTACTACATTGCGTCTGCAATGGCTGAGAAAAACCCGTTGCCATTAAAAAGACGTCCGCCCGTTTTGACCGATTTTATATTGCCTCCTCCGATCGATAATAAAGCGGTTGAAGCAGTAATGCCGCCATCGGGTACACTCGATATTTCAAAGCCGGTATTTGGAATTCCAGTGCCGGTGCCTGATCTGGTAGGGCTTGATAAAACACTGCCGGATATGAAAACACTAACGATACCGGGGCATATCGGGGATAGCTCAAGCGGTAAACTTTCCATTAGCGAAGTTGTATCGACTATCGAAACAGTGAAAGAGATGCCGAAGAAAGTCATTCCGGATCCGACAGTATTCGTCGATTTCAATGAGGATCCGGTACCGGTGCAGAACATTCAGCAATTAGTTGTCTATCCGGAAATAGCTCGGCTTAGTCATATAGAAGGGAAGGTTATTGCTTCGGTCTATATCGGAACTGATGGTAGGGCTGAAAAAGTGATCATCGAAAAAAGCGATAATGAAATATTTAATCATTCGACAGAGGAAGCATTGCTAAAAGCACGATTCACTCCGGCAAGGCAGGATAAAACTCCGGTCGCTGTTTGGTGGACGGTTCCGATCTCTTATAAATTAACGAGATAGTGAAATAGCTATTTTGCGAATTTGCACCGGACATCCGATGCATTTTTTATATTTGTATATAACTTCACAATACCAATATGAAGATATTTCCATTGTTTTTCTTTCTCTTCGGTTTAGTTGCTCTTATACTTGGCATTATCATTTTGCTTAACGACGCTGTGCTGGTTGCATTGCAACCGCAAGGGCTTCGAACGGCTCTGGCTGTGCTGCTTGTGTTATATGGTGGGTATCGCGTCTGGACCGGACTCGGAGCCATCTGGAAAATTCAACACGTTGACGATAAAAAATAATATTTTCACTGTAGCCGTTTAGCCAGGCGCTTGCCTGTGCCTGGTTACTACATTGGTTATCCCTGCGACTACTCTGATGCTTCGAAACATAGTACTACTTACCCTTGCCGTTATTGTTTCTTCCTGTGCGAAGGAAACAAAGAACGGCCCACCGCCCGATACCGCCACTTCCGGCTCATTCGAACTATTAGCCGATGAGGCCTTGAAGCCTGCCATCGATAGCCTTGTTGCCGGCTTTAATAAGCAGACTCCGGAGGCGAAAGTGACGGTTCGCTATACCGATGCTGCGAAGGCATTGGACGAGCTAATTGGCTCGAAGACTCGACTTGTAATTATTGGGCGACCGATCAGCGATGCCGAACGGCACATCCTCGATTCAGCTAAGATCGATCTGCCGGAATTCGAAGTAGCCCTTGATGGACTTGCGGTGGTGGTTTCATCAAAAAGCAGCTTGAATTCGATCTCGCTCGATTCCATTAAAAAGCTCGTGAGCGGCGATCTGAAGATGCAGTATTATTCGACATCGTATCTTTCATCGACCGAATCAGTGCTCGACTCCATCTTTGGCTTTAAGAATAAGACATTGGCAGGATATATTAAGCGCTTTAATAGCACTGATAGTGTGATCGCTGCCGTAAAGAGCGATCCGGCGGGGATAGGCTTCATTGGGTCGTCCTGGATGCATTCACTGACGGCAAAAGGGGATAGCTCAGTAAAGGCTTTGCGGATTTCGTCAGAGAAGAGTCCTCAGCCTGTTATGCTGCATTTAGCGTATCTGTATCAGGGGAATTACCCGTTAGCTTCAAGAGTCTGCGCTTACACCGTAGAGGTGCCTAATTCGATTCCCAGGGGCTTTCTTGCCTATGCTATGTCAGCGGATGGTCAGCGGGTTTTTATGAAGCATGATGTGTTGCCGCGAACCCAGATAATTAAGCTTGTTCCGCCCCAATAATTGAAATAGAGGTGCAGTTTTCAAAGTTCTATATGTTGTCATTCTGAGCAACGCGAAGAATCTAAATTATCAGCGGTTGAGAGCTCAGATTCTTCGTTTCACTCAGAATGACATCAATTTGCCTTTTTGAGGTAACCTCCTAATAAAGAAATAATAATATTACCGGAAATTCCTCCTTTTCGAATGGTGTTTGGTGGGGCTGGCATAACTTTTGCACTATGCCACCGTATATTCAAATTACAATGAACCGTACGTTTTACCGCACTTTACTGCTTGCCGTTTTCACCATATTTGCCGCTACCGTTTATGGCCAGTCCGTAAACGAGCAGATCAATAAATCGCTTAAATTGATAGAGATCGGCAATCCGAAACAGGCGCTGAGCGACCTCCAGACACTTTCTTCCTCAAATCCGAAGAATGCGGATGTTATGGGTGCTCTTGCGATCGCCATGATGCAGAATGGCAAACCTCTGGGAGACGTTGAGCCGATCCTTGCAAAGGCTTATGATATGGAGCGTAAGAGTGTTCTCGTGCGTGTCGGAAGAGGAATGCTATTTAATCGCCAGGGGAAGCGCGACGATGCTTCGAAAGAATTTGCTCAGGCTATTAAGCTTGACCCGAAGAATATTGGTACCTATCTCTACACGGCTCGTTTTTATCATGCCGCCGATTCAATGAAGGCTGCAGAAATCACCCTGCTACAAGCGCAGGTTGTCAACGAAAAAGATGTTCGTACTTATATCGGTCTTGCCGAGCATTACGAAAAGCAGCATGCGTATGATCTTGCCATTGAGCAATATCAGGATGCAAAGAAGATTGATCCGAATGACGTTACTGTAATGGCAAATCTTGCAGGATTGTATTATCGCCAACGCCGCTGGGATGATGCAATTAACGAATGGATCAAGATCACGAAAGTTGACCCGACCTATTCACGAGCTTACTTTGAAATTGCCAGTATTTTTTTTAAGGCCCGTCAATATAAGAACGCAGCTGAATATGCTGAAAAGTATGTGCAGTTAGCGCCGAATGATGTCGATGGTAACTGGCTGC
>DASTAO010000357.1:0-2179 GCA_035712525.1 Kapaibacterium sp. (SeqCode) | reverse complement strand
ACCGGTAAATACGAAGTAGCAATAAGTTTTGTAGTTCATCATACCCATACTGACGGCATTGAACATACTTTTTATGATACGGTTCGAGTAATAATGCAACGGTAAGTATTAAGAGCAAAATCAGTGGGGAACGCCATAAGTAATTCGTTGTTGCTATTTTTGAGAGTGGAGTCCTATTCGCTCTCGCCATTTGGCTTCCGGCTCCCATAGTAACCGGATTTGGTTTACGGATTTCCATAATAATCCGCCTTGGTGAATACTACACCATAAAAAAGGTAGCTTGGGTTGCTCCCATAACAGCATTTTGGTCTCACGCCCACCATATACGGGCCATTCTGAAACCGGCTACCTTTAAATCAAAATGGCTACTAACTTTGTCCTACAGCGGGGGAAGAAGAAAAAACAATCCTTAAAGAATAGTATCGATGAACAAAGAACCGTACTTCATCGGCAACAGGTATTGATGCTCATCAGCAATGGTTATACTACTAGACAGATAGCTGGTAAACTAAATGTCAGTATTCGTAAGGTACAAGCTGAAGTAGTATTAGCCCTAAATCAGGCAAAAGAAGATGCTGAACTTGCACTAGAACAGTATAAGGCGATTCAACTGGGAATATGCGATGAAATATCAGGCCGTTTAGCCGAGTGGCTTGAAGAACTTGACCGATCGAATCTGGATGTTGATGTAAAAATAATGCGTGGGTTAACAATTCTCGATCGCATAGGTAATAATCAGGATCGAGTTATCAGGCTTCGTCAGCTTGAACCGGCCAAGAAAATTGAAGCTCAACTTACTGGCAGGGACGGTGAAGCATTTGAGATCAAAGTTAGAGCAATGGCTGATGAACAGGCGGCTCTGCTAGATAGTCTTTCTCGCAATGGCTATATTATTACCAACTCAACTCAGTAAAGGCTGAGACTACGATAAGAAGGTGTCTCAGAAGATCACTTTTGTGTTTTCGCATACCATTTTCTTGCTGCTTTCTTGGTCCGAAAATATTTGTAATACCATTTACCAGCCATTTCCTCATTAAATTGTTTTCTTGAAATCGGACCGAACCTCGCAACGCAGTTTTTGTAGTGTTCATCAAATTGATGACTGGTATTACAACTCTTATAGGTGAGCTCGTGACAGTTGCGGCATCCGAAATAACGCTGTCCATACGGCAAGTATAATTTACTGCACCGTTTCAAGCAATTGCTATTAACTTGCAAGGGACATTCTGCCCAATATCGTACACCGCCATAGGGTTGAGGCTTTGAAAAAAGCGGTATAGGTAGTACAACCTCTTCACCACAGAAAGTATAGTGTAATGTGAGTGTTGGTCTATCTTCAAGTTCACCAATACGGTAGCTGATCGAGGCTAATTCGTTATCTCCCTTATGCCAACTTAAAAATGCTTGCCTCGGATGAAGCCCATAGCTAAATATAAAGTTGAGATCAAGAACAAAGGAGTCCTCAACCGTTTGCTTACTGCCATAGCGATATGTTCGACCACTTCCAAAACCCCCCATAGTTTGTCTTTTTTACCTAAATACTGTGGATTTGTTCACACTTATAGCTTTTTTGCTTTTTTTGCTAATATTAATTCTTTTAATAGGTTAGGAAAATTTCAGGGTATATGCAGTCTAAAAAATATAGTTATTGTTTTTACTTGAAAACGAACCTAATTTATCACTTTAATTTATTCAAGATAGCTAGTTGTCGATCTATATAGGATTCCTCTTCGGTCTCAGATTCGAGTTCATATTTTTTACTCAGGTAGTCAAGGGCCTTAGGATCACCAGCTAACGCATTAGTGAATATCTTGTCGTGAATAAGAGCGATCCCCGCTGCCCGCCCTCTCTCTATAATTTTCTTCTGTTCTTTGGTCAAGGAGGATATGCCCATTACTTGCATGATCTCTTTGTTGGAGAGACCTCGTTGAGCAAGGACTTCAATTCGTTTTGAGTCTGCCATAGCCTTATTCGTTTATACAAAAAATGTAACAGTTAGGAGGGTAATAGGGATAGACTTCCAGATCGAGCGGTATCTTTCTTGCCGGTTGAACGATAGGGAATAACATTCGAAGTTTATCCATCGTCTTTTTGAAGGTAGCGATTCGTTTGTCCATATCGAATGAATACTCAAATACGAGTTTCCGAATTCCGGGATTAGCCTTCAGTTCTTCGAAGA
>DASTAO010000356.1:0-6029 GCA_035712525.1 Kapaibacterium sp. (SeqCode) | reverse complement strand
CGTAACAGGGCAGGGAAGTCGTTTCCAGCTCGTGCCGTGATCAGTACTCTTTGCGATCGAACCGCCATCACCGACGAGGAATGCTGTATTGCTATCGGCATAGGTAACGGAATTCAGATCGTACCGAGCAGCATCGACGAGTGTAGGGTCGGTCCGGATGATCCAGTTCTTTCCACCATTACTTGTATTCATAATCGTACGAACCTCACCAACCGTGATGCCATTCAGGGTATCGCCTTTAGGATAGGCGATCGAATACAACTCAACATACAGCGGGGCATGGGGCAGAAACTTCCAGTTCATTCCGCCATCGGTCGTACGGACGGCATAGCCATCGTCGGCACAGGCATACCCGATCGTATCGTCGAGCATTGATATTCCATAGAACGCAAGTTCAACAGCCCATCCATCCCTTGTTGCTCGCAGCCAATGCACACCTTTATCGGTTGAATACATTAGTAAATTATACTCACCACAAGCAACATAGTTGCCAAGTGATGTGCGCTCGATTCCCTTAATTGCGACTTGCGCGATATAGCCGGTATCGATTATGTGCTGAGTCCAGGTCTTTCCCCTATCGGAGGTTTGAATAACATAGCCGTGTTCACCAACGGCGACGCCTTCACTATCGTTATCGAAGTCGACGGAGTAGATCGCATTACCAAAAATATATTTTTGGGTTGTCCAGGTTTTACCGCTATCGCTACTAAAGAGTAGGTAACTGCCCTCGGCAGTTACGGCTATGAAATCTTCCCGAATCTTTTTGATGCTTGTTAGCTTGCCGATGTCCTGCTCGATAAAGGGATGCTGCTTCCAGGTTTTTCCTCCATCGGTCGTGCGAATAAGTAAATTTCCATTGCCAACGATTATAATGATGTCATTCGACATCATTAATACTCCATTGCAAGGAGATTTAGGAATGGTAAGTGAGTCCCAACTTGCGCCTCCGTTAGTTGTTTTCAAAGCCTGGTTGCCTACAACAATACCAATGTTCTTATCCAAAAACGAGAGCGCTTTTAAGGAGTCATTTTTTAATCCTCGGATCGGAGTAACTCGCATATGATAAGCGCAATCGCTATCATTCAAGACCGCGAATGTGGTGGTATCGCCAACCGCATAGGCAGTGTGAGCATCCATCGTTTGAATGGCCCGAAGGCGTGGGCCGGCTTCGGTGTTCGTTTGCAACACCCATGTGTCGTTCTGGGCTCGTAACCCCGAGCCGAACAGAAAAAGCACTACGATGATAGTGACCGGAAAACGCATTAAGAATTAAGAGATGATGCTATAGAGTAGAAACTCGTTAGCCTGCCAAAAGTTACAACTTTATTGGATAACTTTTATTTGAATATGCCGGGCTTCTGAAGGTGTACTAACCTCAATAATATAGATCCCATCGACGAGTCTGTCTAGTGAGAGTGGTACCTCGAAGCGACCTTCGGATTGCATTCCCAGATCGAAGCTCTTAAGCTCCACACCTTTTAGATCATAGAGCCGAAGCTCGAGCGGTATGGATCGAGTAAGGTCGATCACCAGGGTCGTATTCTCCCGAGCCGGATTCGGATAGGCCGCCGAGATCGAGAACAATGAGTTAATGCTGGCGCTATGTTCCGAAGGTACGGACGAAGGAAGCGAATTGGTACGTCTGAGAATAATACCACGGATACCACTCGCAGAAGCAACATTAGCTATAGGCATCGAGACGGCTTCGAGTTGCAGGCCGGTTGGGCTTGGTTCGAGATTCCAGGTTTTGCCGCCGTCGCTTGTTTGATAGATCGTACCGCTTGTACCGACGACAGTGCCATGAAGTTCATCGGCAAAATCGACAGCTGTAAAATTGATGAAGTACGTTGTTCTCTGATCACCAAAATAATAGGATGAGTCGCCGATGTGAGTTAGTATTGTTCCGAATAATTCTTTGCGGGTATCAGAATTGGCAGTAGCGATACTGACATAGTGCTTCGGGGAGATCATGCAGGTCTTTAAATAGTATCCCCAGTAAAAATAGGCGTTATCATCGTTGGTTGAAACAGGACTGGCGATCGTATCCCAATGAACACCGGCATCTTTGGTACGCCGACGGCCGACGATCCCATTATTTGGATCGCAGAAACTGATGTTAGTCACAGTATCAATTAAGGTAGGACTCTGAACTTGTTGCCAACTTACTCCGGCATTGATAGTCTTTAATACGACATTGCCTGTTGCCGCAGCCCAGCCATGATCGTGATCGCTAAAGCTAATGGAAAAGATATCCCGTCCGGTTGGTGTTGTAACGCTTGTCCAGCTTGTTCCGAAATTCGTGCTTGTGTATATTTTGCCGTCGCTGCCGCAGCTAAAAGCTGTATTCGAGTCGGCAAATGTTACTCCGTAAAAACTCGCATTCTTATCTGGTGATATAGCAGCGATCCAATGTTTTCCACCATCGGAAGTTGTCAGCACCGTCCCCGAAGAGCCAACGGCAATACCTCGAGAGCTATCGCCTTTTGGAAACGCAATTCCATACATTCTGGCAAAGAGCGGATTTTGCGGGACAAAATCCCAAGTTGCCCCTCCATCGGTTGTCCGGATGAGTGCTCCCAGATCTCCGACGGCATATCCGTAATTCTTATCCCACATCCAGACTCCGTTAAAATTAAGTCCTGTCGTGAGAAATATGCCGAGCGATCCTTTTTTCCAGTGCGATCCACCATCGGAAGAATACACAAGAGTATTATAATTACCAACGGCAACATAGTGTCCTGGTGTGCGAGTATCGACGGCATTGAGTGGAGTCGAAACGATAAAGCCCATTGTATCCCAAGCAAGAGATGTCCAGTTGCTTCCGCGATCGATCGTTGTAGCTACATATCCTCCTTCACCGACGGCGATAGCTTTCTTATTATCTTCAAAAGCGATTCCATTGATGTTATTATCAAAAGGCATTTTCTTTTTTGTCCAGTTAGCACCGCTATCGTAAGTGAAGAGGAGATAACCACCTTCGCCCGTTACGACAATAAAATCATCGCTCACTTTGCGAATGGATTTCAGATCGACACCTAACTCAAGAGGGAAGGATGACCAGTTCTTTCCGCCATCGACAGTGCGCATCAGAATGCCTGCATTGCCAATGAGGATAATGATGTCCTTGGAAAGCATTAGTACACCGGTGTAGGTATATTGTGTAGATACTCCTGCTATGGTAGCCCAGGTATTTGCTGCATCCAGTGTTTGCAATGCAAGCCCTGGCCCGACCGTAATGCCGGTAGTTGAATCGATAAAGGAAAGCCCTAAGAGCGTCTGGTTGCGGCGTTTTTTATCCGGGGCAATGCCTGTCTTAACGGTCCAACTGCGGCCGCTATCGGTTAAGGCAATGAAGGATGTAGCTTCACCGACGACATAGGTCGTATTTGCATTGATCATTTGAAGTGCCGTGAGGTCGCCGGCGCTCGTCGGAGGGTTTTGTGAACGCCATATATTTAACTGTGCCATCGCCGGCACCGCGAACACAAGAGAAAGAAACAGGAATATATTGTGGGTAACTTTGGTCATGCAAGGGGTCGAAAAAAATTGCTCTTATAAAAACTGTTTCGACTCCGTAAAGTTACAGAAATCTCATTTAGATGAGAGGACTCTCATTATTTGACTATTTTTACTTTAAAATGCTTAGCTTCCTGCGACGAGCGGATCTCGAGAATATAAGTACCGCTGGAAAGGGAGGAGACTTCCAACGGTACTTCGAATTCGCCATCGGGCATCATACCGAGGTTGTCTGTTAGAACCTCAGCGCCCAGTTCAGTATACAATCTTATTTCAAGCGGCATCATTCGCGATAAGCGAATAACGATCTTCGTAACGTCTCGAGCCGGATTCGGGTAGGCTGATATGATCTCAAAGGTTGAATTGGTACTTGCTTCTGATACCGACGCAAGTGGATCGGTGTTCGAGCGTCGAAGAATGATACCGCGAATGCCGCTTGCTGAAGTTACGTATGCCTGCGGCGTCGAAACAGCTTCGAACTGTAAGTTAGTAGGACAATATTCCAAATGCCAGCTTCGACCGCCATCATCAGTTTGATAGATAATACCATTTGTCCCGACGACAGTACCGTGTAACTCATCGGCAAAGTCAACCGATGTAAAGCGGATAAAATATGTAGTAATAGGATCTCCAAATAAATAAATCGAATCCCCAATATATGTTGAAATAGTACCATATATTCTGATAGTATTATCAGCAGAAGCAGTTACAATGTAGTGCGAGGGAGAAATCATTTTAGATTTTTCGAAGTAGGGCCAATGTTCTGGAAGTGAATCATGCTTTTTTATGATTTTCCAACTAATGCCGCCATCTGTTGTATGGTTAAGGCTAACCAATCCATTCATCTTATCACAAAAAGATACGTTCGTAACTGAATCAGGATCTTTCCCAAGCGTGAATGGCACCCAACTTGCACCTGCTGTAGTAGTTTTTAAGAGAGTGTTTCTATCACCTGTCGCCCATCCGGTGTCAGCATTAATAAACGATATCGAATGCAGATCGTGAGTGGTTGGCGTATGCTGAATGTTCCAGGTGTTTCCAAAGTCTGTGGATTTATATATCTTGCCCCATTCGCCGCAAGCATAAGCAGTGTTAGAATCTGCAAAGGTAACGCAATAGAGATTACTATCACGAATGGTAGTAGAAGAAACAGTATTCCAATGTGTCCCGCCATCTGATGTGATCAGGACTGTCCCTGCTGTTCCAACGGCAATACCATTCGAGGTGTCGCCTTTGGGGAAGGCAATGCCATACATTCGGGCAAATAAGGGATCCTGAGGAATGAAATCCCAATGTGCACCACCATCGGTAGTGCGAAGCAGCGAACCGATATTGCCGACAGCATACCCATAATTCTTATCCCACATCCAAATGCCGTTAAGATCGAGTCCTGTTGTCAGAAAAATATCGAGATCGCCTTTTTTCCAATGTGCACCACCATCGGATGTGTATACCAGCGTTTGGTAGTTACCAACCGCTACATAATACCCTGGTGCCTTTGTATCGACCGAGTTTAACTTATTCGAGACGATGAATCCCATTGTGTCCCAGGCAATCGGTGTCCAGCTATCACCTTGATCGGTTGTTGTTACGACATAACCACCTTCACCGACAGCAACCGCTTTCTTTTCATTTTCAAAGGCGACGCTATTAACAGTGTTGTCATAATGAAATTTTTTCTTAATCCAATGGGCGCCACTATCGACTGAAGTAAGCAGATAGCCCTCCTCGCCAGTTACCGTTATGAAATTATCGCGGACTTTCTTGATTGATTTAAGATCGATCCCTAATTCTAACGGAAACTCTGCCCATGTTTTTCCACCATCGACGGTCTTCATAAGCAGGCCTGCATTGCCGACAACGATCGCGATCTTTTCTGAGATCATCAAAACTCCGTTATAGGTAAGCTGTGTTTTTGTGATCGGCAGTGACTCCCAGGTATTGCCGGCATCGGATGTTTTTAGAACCAGACCTACACCGACTGTCATGCCGGTTGTCGAATCGATGAATGATAATGCGTTAAGGTTGAGATATCGCTTATATTGATCAGGGTTAATGCCAAAGTGAATAGCCCATCTGCGGCCGCTATCGGAAACAGCAATGAATGTTGTTGCTTCTCCTACAACATAGGTCGTATACTGGCTGATCATTTGAACAGCCTTCAGATTACCGGCAACGGTCGGGGGATTTTGTGACCGCCAGACGTTGAGCTGGGCACTCGCGGTGGCAGCGATGAGAACAAAGAAGAGAACGATACCAAACTGTTTCATATACGCCAAAATGATGCAACAGGGGAATGCTCTATAAAAACTATCTCGACACCCAAAAGTTACACGGCCATTACAAAATTGCCATTCCTGAAGGGTAGCCGCTGGCTTTAGCCTGTGCGGATGGTTAAGGTTGATACCCATTTCCGCTTAAAGCCGATAGGTTATTCATATTAAATACAGTTGAGCCTCCGAACCTACGCGTGCTAAAGCCTGCGGCTAGCAAATAAGGCTATCAAATAAGTA
>DASTAO010000355.1:0-5004 GCA_035712525.1 Kapaibacterium sp. (SeqCode) | reverse complement strand
GGCACTATGCGCTTCGAACCGGTCGCCTCCAATGGCATTCATAATACCTTCGGCCATCTGGCTGCGGCAGGAATTGCCGGTACAGAGAAAGAGTAAGCGTCGTTTGGTCATTAGGTTAAATGGTTTTGATAACCATTATATAACACCGGCATAGCAACGTTTCAATGTTAAGAAATTGTTGCCTTTTGCCATGAAAAAAATCGCGATTATTGGCGCCCCCTGTATTGACGAAGTAATTTCGCCATCGGGCGAGCTTACTTCGACACAATTAGGAGGCATCCTGTACTCCTATGCCGCCATGCAACGGATGGCAAGCACTGCAACGCTCGAGGTCGAGATCATCCCGCTTACCTTTATCTCGATTCAGGATGCTGAGTACTTAGAGCCTTTTGTACTTAAGCTCACCAATTTTAATCTTTCCCATTCACCGAGAACCTACGACGCTCGTTCGAATCGGGTAAAGCTTGTCTATAAGAATGAAACCGAGCGGCTTGAGTTTTGTGCGAATATCTTGCCCGAATTAACTCCTGAGCATTTCCCTATCGAACTCCTCGCATCGCTCGATGGCATCTTCATTAATATGATCTCCGGCTTTGATATTTCGCTCGATACCTTAAAGCATATCAGGAAAAACACAAAAGCATACATTCATCTCGATGTTCATGCGATGATCCTCGGCGAGCTTTCCGATACTCCCGAAAAGCCACGTCTCGTTCGCGGAGTAAAACAGTGGCGTGAGTGGCTATCGAATGTCGATTCAGTGCAGATGAATGAAATGGAAGCAGATTGGCTTGCGGTGCCGGAGCTTGCTTCGGAGATCGATCTTGTTCGCGAAGCAAGAACCATCTATAAAGAAACCGGCTCACCAAAAAATATCATCATCACTCGTGCTGAGCGTGGTGCTACTTGTTTTGATTTTACGAGCGATAAGATCTGGAATAAAGTACCGGTAAAACGAGAGATCCTAAATACTACCGGCTCTGGCGATGTCTTTGGCGCTGTCTATACTCTAAGCAAAACATTTGGCACGAGTGAGGAACAGTCTCTCTATCAGGCTGAGGAAATAGCAGGTTGGAATGCTGGGTTAGAGAAGTTGGAGGATATCCTTGTCTGAACTAGGATTGATGGATTTTAGGGATCAATGGGATTTTGGCCGAGTGAGAACAAATGCTCGCGCCTTGGCAATGTCTTCATGCCAAATGGTCTTAAAAGTATCGAAAGAAATTGTTCGTTTTCCAGGCGTCTCCCTATTTGGATCAACAAGAAATATCTCCCTTCGATAGACATCATATCCAACCATAACCATCGTGTGGCCGATCGGCGGAGAGGATGTGCTAAGCAACACCGGATGTCCGGCATCCAGCGCCGATTGAATCTCGGTAAAGCCTTTTATAAAACCGGAATCGTCGGGAGTAAAGACCCTTACTTCCCAATTATATCCCAATGTTTTTACTCCGGCAACAAGATCGGCTAGATATGTACCATCGAATGTGCTGCCTTTAGGAGTAGATATCTCTTTTAATCTAGTGGGCGAAATAGTATCGCCATAATAGCGCAGTACCATAGAAGCGGATGTCGGCACACAAAGGTTGTACCCTTGCTTTTGATGTACGATCCGAATATATTGATATTCCCCACGGATGCTAAAGCCCTGTTGAAAAGGAGTAGCAATTATAAAAAGCAATACACCAATAATCTTCCAAGCGATCATGCTTCTATGAATACTCCCTTTCGTGCTTCTTCCGGATCGGGTGGCGGCAATGTTAATGCATAGGCAACCGCTTCTTCGATCTCTTGCTTCGCTGTGCCTTCCAACGCAGTGATCTCTTTTTCTACTATTTTATTTTTAAGGAGTAATGCTCTTGCTTTAGTAAGCGGATCTTTCTTTGCCCATTCTTCAAGTTGTTCTTTTGGGACATAATCGAACGGATCGTGCTCGGCATGGCCTCTCATTCGCATTGTTACCGATTCGATGATGGAGGGGCCATTACCTGATCGTGCATGCTCAACCGCTTTTGCGGTTGCATTAAATACTGCTTCGATATCAGTGCCATCGACTGTTTCGCCGGGAATACCATAGCCGATTGCACGATCAGAAAATTTTGGATTTTTGCTTTGTAGTTTTACCGGTGTTGAGTAAGCGTACTGATTATTTTCGATGATGAGAATGAACGGGAGATTCATCGTCGAAGCCATCATCAGTCCTTCATGCACTTCACCAACAGATGCACCGCCATCACCGATATAATTAATAACGACATTCTTCGTGCCCTTCATCTTTTGCGCCAATGCTGCACCGGCTGCAACCGGTACCATCGCTCCGAGATGCGAAACGTTGCCATAGATACCGCGCTTCGGATCGGCATAATGGCCTGTCCCATCGGTGCCACGAGTCATTGCACCCTTACGAAACAGAAAATTGATCGCTATCTCCTGCGCTGTCATCCCGCGAACAAAATGCGCTCCGTTATCCCGGTGCATCGGAAAGATTATATCGCCATCGCCAAGCGCCAGTGCCGTTCCGACGCTCGTCGCTTCATTACCGATCTGCGAATACACTCCGCCGACGATCTTCGATTGCCGATACAAATTAATAAGCGCCTCGTCGAATTCCCGAGCGAGCAGCATGTTCTTATAAGCGGCGATGAGTTGTTGGTTGGTCATTTGTTCCTATCGGACAATAGAAACGATAGTAGAGTAGGATTGGCTTCCGGCAACTGTTCCGAGAATATAATTGCCTGCTGAAAAGGATGAAACATCGATGGTAGCTACATCAGGATCGAATAGTTTGAGCAGTACCCCTTGTAGATTATAAAGAGCAAAGTAGCAGTGCTTCAACGAAGAACTTAAGTTAAGGATATCCTTCGCAGGATTTGGATAAACCGAGAAATGGCTTAATGATTGATTAGAAGCCACCGACGCAACATTTTCTGTTGTGAATTTCCATACCTCAGACCATTTGCTTTGACCTTCGGCATTTATTCCTGCAACACGCCAAAAGTAAGAAGTATTTTGCAATAGTTCAGGAAGGTGCCTTGCCTGAATTGTCCAGATCGTATCTATCAGACTTTGTGTAAATAAAGAATCATTAGAGTATTGCACCCTGTACGAGTTCATGTAAGGCATTGATTGCCAATATAGAATAACCTTTGCGGGCCCCAGCCCCTCCGAGGCATTTTTTGGCGAGACTAATTGAGGGGATCTTTGAAGAGATAGAATTTCCGGAGTGGGGATAAATAGGCTTCGTAGTGGAATTATTATTGTTTTTTTGTAAAAAACGGGGTCATCATATCCATTTTGACTCTTAACAGAATAATTACTGTCCAGGGGGAGTAAAAAAGAAAAATCAGAGATTTTGTAAGGTTGGAAATCAGTTGATTTCTCATGGCCGGATTCATAAATGGAATGTCGAGTTTCTATTCCTTTTACATCAGAAATATCTACCCTGATTGTTTTCTCTTTTGGTTCTAGTGTGCAGATACCTCGAAAGCCAGTATTGTAATCTGTATCACGCAAATTAATAGGTAAGATTTTATTTTGAATTACAGTCTCTTCTCCATCGCCATGATACCCCTCCGATCCAGTGGAACCCAATACTTGATAAGTGGACCGTTGAGAGAGTTTAATCCCAAATATAGGTGTTTGGTCCGGTGACAGTGATACCATTTCAAATCTTATAACGAATCGCAGTGAATCAGTGCGCCAATCCCATTGATGATCTTGCGGGTTTGTATAAGAATATATCCAGATTCCCTCCCATAAACTAATTTTTCTTTCAATCGATCTATTTCCATCCACTTCAACTACTACCGGCCCTGCACTTCCCCTTCCAGAATCCGGGATACCTGCAATTACTATAGTGTCATTCCAACTTGTAATGTTCAACTCAACACTATCGCAAAAAACCTTGCCCTGCTGCGATCCGAAATCCCCATATACCGAAAGCAACCCTTTCGATTCATCGACACGCATCGAATCGATCCTCGGTGGCTGGGCTTGAAGAGTGGAGCAAAGCAGAAAAAAAACTATAATCCAATATTTCATAGTTATTTGATAATAGAAACGATAGTGGAGTAGGATTGGCTTCCAGTGATTATTTTAAGAATATAGTTGCTGGCTGCAACAGTGGAGACATCGTATACAAATAGTCCTAAAGGAAATTGCTTTACCAAATTTCCATTGACATCATACAATAAGCATTGAAATTCTCTCGGATTGATGCCAAATACATTTACACAGAAATTCCGTGAACAAGGGTTTGGAAACACTGATATTACCGGAGTAAGTTTGTCTTTAATCGGAACGGCTAAAATATTAACCTCAGGAAGGAAATAGGCAATTCCTGAAGACCGATTGGCAATTTGAATATGCCCAGTATTATCTATTGGCCCGTCGCCATAAGTTAATATTTGCAGAGAAGAATCTAATAATGTTCTGAAATAATTTAATGTGTCTCCTGAGACAGTGATCGTACTCGAGACAAGTAAATTAAAATTTATCTCTTTAGAAAAAACAAAAAGGCAACCAGTTTTTTTATTGGTATCTATCTCAGTAAAGTGATACCGATCACCCATGTATGTATGAATAATACGACTATAAAAAGTTTGAAAATCAATTTTTTTTGGTATCGAATTGTGAATCAGTAATGATTGGATATCTAATCTAAATCTAAAGAGCGAGCTTACATGCTCATAATCTATAGTGCTCCCTTGAGTATGATATTGTGATGCATTTTTATCAAAACTACATTCCCACATACTAATAAGTCTAATATTACTCCGTATTCCATCAGATTCAACAATAACAGGACCTGCACTACCTTTCCCATCGATAGGAATGCTCGAGACGATGATGCTATTACTCCAACTTATTATCGTCAACTCAATACTATCACACCAAACCTTGCCCTGAACAGACCCAAAATCTCCATACAACGAAAGCAATCCTTTCGACTCATCGATCCGCATCGAATCGATCCTTGGGGGCTGGGCTTGCGCCAATGAG
>DASTAO010000354.1:0-3170 GCA_035712525.1 Kapaibacterium sp. (SeqCode) | reverse complement strand
GGAGTCCGCCAGTGGCGGGCTTTGTTGTTTTAGGAGGGGAAATTGGTGATGCGTACAATTAGTATGTTGTTTTATAAGGAGTTGCAGACCATATTTGCAGGGTCAACCACCCCAACCCCTCCTTGAAAAGGAGGGGCGTTCTTAAAACATTGTATATATAATTTTGCTACGAACATGAGAAAAATAACCGTATTATCGATGATCACCCTGGATGGGGTAATGCAGGCGCCGGGCGGATCAAAAGAGGATGAAGCCGAGGGGTTTAGGTATGGCGGCTGGACGGCACCGTATAACGACGAGGCTTCCGGTGCGATATTCCAAAAACTGATGCAGCCTGCCGATTATTTGCTCGGCAGAAAAACCTTCCAGATCTGGGAGAACTACTGGCCGACCCATGGCGACTTTTGGCCGAGCATTAATACCGGCACAAAGTACGTCCTTTCCAATACCATCAGCCAGACCGATTGGAAGCATACCGAATTTCTGAAGGGCGTCGAGGACATCAAAAAGCTTAAAGCGTCGGATGGTGCCGATCTTCAGGTGTGGGGTAGCAGCAAGCTCATTCAACTGCTCCTGAAGAACGATCTGGTGGACGAATTATGGCTCATCACGTTCCCGATCACCCTCGGCGAAGGCAAAAAACTATTTGCCGATGGCGAGATCGCTGCAGCCTTTACACTCGCTGAAGGTACGATCACGCCGAGTGGAGTTATCCTGGCGAATTATAAACGGGATGGTGATGTGAAGACGGGAGAGGTGGAAGTGTAATGGGGAAAGGATGAAGGCGGAAGGATGAAGGATGAAAGGGATGCGGGGAAGACTTAGTAAATTTGTATTATGAAATGGATCGTCGGCATAGTATTGCTATTGAGCGTTGCGGTAAGCGATGAAGCTTCGGCTGAATCCTATAGCATAACGACGATCGATCTCGCCCCGAAAAGCGAATTTTATAATACCAAAGAAACTACCATCCGCTATCCGATCTTTCATTTTGCTGATAAGAAGATCGAGAAAAAGATCAACAAGACGATCAGGGTCGAATTTCTCGAAGAGCTAGCCATGGCTGATGAAGCACCATCGAAATATTCCGATAAAGGATTATTGAAGCTTTGCATTGTCAGCGGATTGACGAGTCTCTCGGTCGATACGGTAACGTATGTCAGCGATAATCTTATTTCATTTCAGATCGGATATGAATGGGTCGGAGCATATCCGACGAGTGGGAAACGGTATTTTACATTCGATCTGACAACCGGCAAACAGCTTACGATCGACGATCTGATCAAAGCAGATAAACGAGCAGTGTTTAGGAAATTGCTAAGGACACTGCAGCATAAGGTTATCGAGAAATTCCGGGCAGCGTCACTAGAGAACGCAAAGACTAAACAGATCAGCCAAGATGACCTTGATATTATCGAAGATCACATTAAATCCGATTGCATGCAAAGTTTCGATTCAACCCGATTCTCGATCTACCCATATGCGATGGTAGTGATGATCGATTGCGAATTCCCCCATGCGATCCAGGCACTCGACGATCATGACAATGTGGTAGTCAGCAAGAAAGTATTACTGCCGTTCATTGACGACCGCTTTAAGTATTGACGATTTTAGATGAGATATTTGTTTTATTCGTATACTGTATTCAGAGTATAAACACCATATTATCTTATGGCATATAGCGAAGCATTAGCCGATAGATTACGCGATTATTTTTCTTCGGTAAAGAAAGTCGAGGAGAAGAAAATGTTCGGTGGGTTATGTTTTATGGTCGATGACAAGATGTGCGTCGGAGCTGTCGGCGACGAACTGATGGCTAGGATCGATCCGGAAGATTTTGATGCTGCCTTAAAGAAGAAAGGCGTCAGGCCGATGGATCATTCCGGGAAGTCGATGAAGGGATTTATCTTTGTTGCACCGAACGCTATTGATAAAGAGAAGGATCTGAAATATTGGCTAAACGAGGCATTGGACTTCAATCCGAAGGCAAAATCATCAAAGAAACCGACAAAAAAGAGCTAACGGAACCTCGGATAGTATTCTCTTCGTTTGGCACGTGAACTACTGATTGCCTCGTGGCCTAATGGTATGGCATCTGATTCTGGATCAGCAGGTTCCAGGTTCGAGTCCTGGCGAGGCAGCAATAATGGCATATTTGAGCCATTTTCTTATACTCCCGATCCAATAAATTTCCTTTTAAAACTCCAAGAGACGCCTTTCGACGTCCCTTGGGCGATTATTCTATTTTATTCACACAGTGGGAGGATTACAATTTGATCGTAAATGACAATGAATGCACTGAGCCCCGTTGATTGCGACGCTCGAGCCTACCTTCAGAAAGGAAATCCTGCGGTTCAGCCAAAATGTCTTTGGCCGTATATTTTAATTCATAACGGTCGAAAAGCGGCTGGCTGATCGAAAGATCGATCACATTTCGCGGCTGCTCATATAGATCACCAGTGTATGGATTAACTTCCGCGATGCGCTTGCCATAGGTGTTATATAACACCGTGATCGATGTACCATGAACCGGATCAGAAAAGAGCAAGCTAAGATTTACTGTGAATGGTGATTGTCCCTGCATTGGGCGCTCTTCTTGAAGGCCTAACGAGAGGTCGTGAACATTTACATGCGAAACAATATAGGAATAATTACCACCTATCGTAAAGTTATCGAACAAACTTCCGAGAAAACGAAGGCTTTTTCGCACTTCCAACTCTACACCGTAATTCACAGCCGGCTCTTTAGCATTAGCCCAGCTTTTGACACTGTTCGAACCCTGGTTAGTAGCTTCGATAGCTCCTTGAATACGTTTATGAAATGCACTGACTGAGATCAATTCACCAGCGGTTGGGTAAAACTCGAGACGAAAATCAAGGTTACGAATCAGAGCACGGTCTAAAGAGTCATTACCCTGAATGAACGAACCGGTCTCAAAATCATAAAAGCCGAAGGGGGCGATCTCACGAAATTCCGGGCGACAGACTGTCTCGGTTGCAGCAAGACGAATGTTCGTCTTCTCATTCATTGAATAGACAAGACTAAGCGACGGCAAAACGTCGTCATGGGCTTTATCGTAATGTAGTGGGGAGCCATTGAGATCTTGTGAATTTAAGATCTGATCGTCATGCTCTAAACGTGCGCCACCAATAAACCGAAATTTTTCATCG
>DASTAO010000353.1:0-5502 GCA_035712525.1 Kapaibacterium sp. (SeqCode) | reverse complement strand
CGCACCTTACGCTTCCTGGCGCGATCTTCCTTGCTTTCATTGCGATCATGCCGACGATCGTTAGCAAGCTTGGCGTCAGCTCGAGCTTTGCACAATTCTTCGGCGGTACGAGCTTGCTTATCATGGTTGGTGTTGCACTCGATACGCTTCAGCAGATCGAATCGCATTTGACGATGCACAACTATGAAGGCCTGATGAAATCAGGTAAGCTCAAGAGCCGCGCCATGGGCGGCGGTTCATATTCCTAATATAAAGTACTTTTACTAGCATCAAAAAGCGAAAAGCGATTTCTGCTTTTCGCTTTTTGTATTTTTTAAGACATTCCATGTGGGAGAAGAAGACCACCATAAAAAGCGAAGCTGAGATCGAAAAGATCAGAACCAGCGCTCATCTTGTTCACGAAACGATCGAGTATCTTCGCCCTCTTATCGTTCCCGGTGTTTTGACCTCCGATCTTAATGCGAAGGCCGAAGCCTTCATTGAAAGTCATAATGCTCGACCAGCTTTCAAGAATTACAAGGTCGGCAGATTGAAGTTTCAGTATGCGACCTGCATGTCGAAGAATAACGTCGTCGTCCATGGTTTTCCAGATGATGTGCCGTTAAAAGGGGGCGACCTGATCTCCGTCGATGTTGGCGTTGAAAAAGACGGTTGGTTTGGCGATGGGGCATATACCTTCGGGGTAGGGCAGATCAGTGCCGAGAATCAAAAACTGCTCGATGTTACGAAGGATTCTTTAATGCTTGGAGTTGCTGCGGCAAAAGCAGGGAATAGGCTTTATGATATTTCCAAGGCAGTCCAGCAATACGTCCAATCAAACGGGTTTTCGGTAGTCAGGGATCTGGTTGGCCATGGCATCGGGCAGCATCTTCATGAGGAGCCGCAGGTCCCAAATTATGTCCCGAATAGCTTTGAGCGCGGATTTATGAATCTACAGCTTGAAGAGGGAATGACCATTGCCATCGAGCCGATGGTGAATGTGGGAGGCTGGAAGGTCAAGACACTTTCTGATGGCTGGATCGTGGTTACTGCCGACGGCAAGCCAAGCGCCCATTTCGAGCATACAGTGGTAATTCGCCCTTGGGGTGGAGAAATTTTAACAAAGTGATTATCTTGGAACGATAATTGCTTTAAGCCAGTTTACTCTCGGCTATAATTAGGAGATTTTAAGCATTAATGTCCAAACAATCAGCGATTAAAGTAGACGGTACGATCGAAGAATCATTGCCTAATGCTACCTTTCGCGTAAAATTGGATAACGGGCATACGGTGCTAGCCCATGTGTCGGGGAAAATGCGGATGCATTTTATCAAGATACTTGAGGGGGATAAGGTAACGGTAGAGCTTTCACCGTACGATCTCACCAAAGGGCGCATCACCTATCGCTATAAGTAAAACCGTTCTTTTAGGATACGACGATGAAAGTACAGGCATCAGTCAAAAAGCGCTGCGAACATTGCAAGGTGATCATTCGCCGAGGCGTCGTTCGCGTTATTTGTAAGTCAAACCCAAAACATAAACAACGTCAGGGATAATCAATGGCACGTATCGCTGGAATCGATCTTCCAAAGCAAAAGCGCTCGGTCATCGGGCTTACCTATATCTATGGTATCGGCAAATCGACCGCAGTAAAAATTTTAGAACAGGCCGGCCTTTCTGAGGATAAGCCGATCGGAGAACTCACCGAAGATGAAGTGACGGCGATCCGTCAGATCATCACCAACGAATACAAAGTCGAGGGTGTGGCTCGCAGCGAGCAGCAGCTTGCCATCAAACGCTTGATGGATATCGGCAGCTACCGCGGCTTACGTCATCGTAAAAGCCTTCCGGTTCGCGGCCAGCGCACTCGTACCAATTCACGTACTCGTAAAGGCAAGCGCAAAACGGTTGCCGGCAAGAAGAAAGCAGCAGCTAAGAAGTAATTTTAAAATAGTATGGCAAAAGCAGGAGCAGCAGCAGGCGCCGCAAAGCGCAAAAAGAAAATTACGGCGCAAGCCCATGGGATCGCTCACGTCAAAGCGACCTTCAACAACATCCACGTTCTTCTTTCCGACCAGCAGGGAAATACACTTTCCTGGGCATCGGCAGGGAAGATGGGTTTCAAGGGCTCGCGTAAGAATACTCCGTTCGCCGGACAGGTTGCCGCTGAATCGGCTGCCAAGGAAGCCTACGATATGGGACTTCGCAAAGTCGACGTCTATATCAAAGGACCTGGTTCGGGACGTGAAGCTGCCGTTCGTGCATTGCAGGTAGCCGGTATCGATGTCTTATCGATCCGCGACATCACTCCGATGCCGCATAACGGTTGCCGCCCGCCGAAAAAGCGCCGCGTCTAACAAATTTTTTATTTAGAGTCGTCTTGTTCGTCGTAAACTTCACGAGAGTCATCGCGAAGGAAGAAGGCAAAAGACCCCAAACTGAGATATCTATCTCAGCGATCAATTAAATTAACTCGAAAGAAAATGGCTCGTTATACTGATCCAAGTTGTAAGCAATGCCGTCGTGAAAAGCAGAAGCTTTTCTTAAAAGGCTCCAAGTGTTTTTCGGAAAAATGTCCGATCGAAAAGCGCAATTATCCTCCGGGGCAGCACGGTAATAATCGCCGTTCTAAAGTTTCCGAATACGGAGTTCAGCTTCGCGAGAAGCAGAAGATTCGTCGTACTTATGGTATGCTCGAAACACAGTTCCGTAATACCTTCGAGAAAGCAGCCCGCATGCGCGGTGTTACCGGCGATAACCTTGTAAAGCTTTTAGAGCGCCGTCTCGATAATGTTCTCTATCGCTTGAACATTGCCCCCTCACGTAAGGCTGGCCGCCAGTTGATCTTGCATCGCCATATCACTGTGAACAATAAGGTTGTCAATATTCCTTCGTACATCCTTAATCCCGGCGACGTCATCCAGGTAAAGGAAAGCTCGCGTAAGCTCGAGGCCGTCCATGAGTCACTTAAGCGTACTCGTGGTGATGCCGGCATTCCGAACTGGCTTTCCCTGAACAAAGCTGAGCTTTCGGGTTCGCTCTTGGCAGTGCCGGAACGTGCCGACGTCCAGCTCAATGCAAACGAACAGCTTGTTGTCGAGTTGTACTCGAAATAAGAGATAATCGTCTGCCCCCAAGATCTAAGTAGGAATTTAATAATTATTAACTGAGGTAACGATCGTATGACAAAACTGCACATGCCGGATCGGATCGAATTAGAAAGCTCAACAGCCTCTTCGACCTACGGACGGTTTATTGCTTCCCCGCTTGAAGAAGGATACGGAACGACTCTTGGAAATTCGATGAGAAGAATTCTTCTTTCGTCAATTCCCGGTAGTTCGTTTACCAGCCTTCGCATCGATGGCGTACAGCATGAGTTTTCGGCTATCAAAGGCGTCACCGAGGACGTTGCCGAGATCATCCTCAATGTAAAGGGCGTTCGCGTTAAGGCAGATATGTCGAGCTCGTCACGCTTGCTCGTCGATGTCAAAGGACCGAAAGAGTTTAAGGCCGGCGACTTGCAGGCTTTCACGAATGAGATCGATATCCTTAACCCGGATCATCATCTCTTCACTATCAGCAAAGATACCCGTGTTCAGATGGAGCTTCAGGTCGGTCACGGTCGTGGTTATGTTCCGGCTGACGAGAACAAGCGTTCGGATTCGCCGATCGGTACTATTGCCATCGATTCTATCTTTACCCCGATCGTTAACGTCCGCTTTACCGTCGAGCCTACTCGTGTAGGACAGAAGACCGACTACGAGAAGCTCATTCTCGATGTCGAGACCGATGGCTCGCTTTCACCGGAAGAAGCGATCACAATCGCCGGACGCATTCTTCGCGACCATGTGAATTTATTTGTTCGCTTCGGCGGGCCGGAAGATGAACTTCCGCCAAAGCCGATCGAAGATACCGAGACCGAACGTATCCGTTCGATCCTCAACACCAACGTCGATACGCTTCACCTTTCAGTTCGTTCGCAGAACTGCTTGCGTGCTGCAAATATCCGTACGCTTGGCGATCTCGTTCGCAAGGACGAACGCGAATTGCTTACGTTCCGTAACTTCGGCCGTAAGTCGCTTGACGAACTCGGACGCATTGTCGAGCAGCTCGGCTTGCAGTTCGGCATGGACGTCGATAAGTATCTCGAACAACAACCAGTTACTCACTAAGAGCTTTTAGCACGCTACGACCATGAGACATTCTCATAAAGGCAGAAAATTAAAACGGACAGCTACGCACCGCGCTTCGACGTTATCGTCGCTCGCGAGCTCGCTGATCACTCATAAGAAGATCCGCACGACCGTTGCCAAGGCAAAGGAAACCCGAATGTATGTCGAGCCGATCATTACGCGCGCAAAGAACGCTCATAACCTTACCGGTGACGATGCTGCTGTTGTTGCAAAGCGTGTAAACGCTCGCCGCGAAGTAGCCCGCGTGATCAAGGATAAAGAGATCCTCAAGACACTCTTTACCGAGATCGCTCCGAAAGTATCGAGCCGCCCGGGTGGATATACCCGCGTAGTGAAGCTTGGCAGACGCCTCGGTGATAGCGCCGAAATGGCACTTCTCGAGCTCGTCGATTGGAACGACAATGCTACACCGCGCCAGCGTGTATCAAAGCCGCGTCCGACCCGTCGCACCGCAAAGGCTACGCCGAAGGTTCAGCCGGTTGGTGGAGTACTTGAAGCTCCGACGACACAGGTCGAAGAAGCTGGCGAGGCAGCTAATAATACTGCTGCTGAGTAAGCTTAATAACTGTTAATAAAAAAGCCCGTCTATTTGACGGGCTTTTTTATTATATCATTTTGAAAAAGTATTCGTGTACTCTTGAGTCTTGGGTGATCTCAGGATGAAAGGCAGTGGCAAGCATATTGTTCTCCCTTGCCATTACAAAGCCACCACTGTATTCACAGAGGACTTCTACTTCGCTACCTGCTTTTGTAAATAGAGGGGCTCTGATAAAGATACCTGGGAATGGTGTTTCACCGAGAACAGGTATATCAAGCAACACTTCAGAACTGGCGCGTTGAGGACCGAATGCATTTCGTTTCACGCTGATATCCATTAAGCCTATCCTGCCTTGTTTTGAACCTTCGATATCTTTTGCAAGGACGATACTTCCCATGCAGGTACCCCAGACGGGTAGACCACCAATTACAAATTTCTTGATCGCATCGAAGATAGGTAGCTTGTCTGCTTCGGCACGGGTGAAGTTCGCGGCGGCATCTTCGAGCTTTGCGATCGTTGTCGATTCACCGCCGGGAATGATCAGAGCATCGATCGAAGCGAGTTCGGCGGAGCGACGAACTTCTGTTGCCGTAAAGCCGGCTTTTTCGATCTTATTAATATGTTCGCGGAAATCGCCTTGCAATGCAAGGACGCCGATCGTTTTTGGCATTGCGATCAGATGCCTCGTTTTGCTAATTGTTCTACTTCAGAAAGGGAGGCGGCTGTTCTGCCGAACATTGCTTCTCCGAGGCCGCGGCTTACATCAGCTAAGATATCAGCATCTTTATAATA
>DASTAO010000352.1:0-2305 GCA_035712525.1 Kapaibacterium sp. (SeqCode) | reverse complement strand
TTCCGGTCGAATACCGCATCGTATTCGTCATGAGAGATCTTGAAGATCTTCCGGCTTCGGAAGTTGCCACTGCGTTACACATTACAGTAGCTGCCGTTAAATCAAGGTTATTCAGAGCGCGGGAGTT
Source organism: Kapaibacterium sp. (SeqCode) (assembly GCA_035712525.1). Lineage (GTDB taxonomy): Bacteria > Bacteroidota > Ignavibacteria > Palsa-1295 > Palsa-1295 > JAFDZW01. The sequence goes on along the minus strand of DASTAO010000352.1, from coordinate 2,178 downwards.
CTTACGAGTACAGTTACAACCATATTTGGAGGGCAAAGTATGACCCAACTCGATTGCATCACCGTTCGCCGCCATATTGGCGAAGGAATGGACATAACCCGTGATTCGCAGCGTTGCAAAGCCATTCGCGCCCATATCCAAACATGTTCGGAGTGCAAGCGCTATATCGAATCGCTCGAGCATGTCATCGATTGTTACCGCTCCTATCCGTTTGAAATACCAAACGATACCGATTCCCTTATCGAACAGGCGATCGAACGTATTCATAAAAAAGAAGAATAACCGGTACTTTTTAGAATCCTTTTTCTAATCGCTGCATCCTACTTGAGAAAGAAGAAAGGATGCTATGTTAATAAAACCCATTCACTCAAAAGACGGCACCGGTACAATAAGTTACCTGCTTATCGACGAACCTACAAAAAAAGCGGCTATTATCGACGCAAATCGTGAAGATGTGACACAGATTCTCGACGAGATCTCGAAGCTACGTCTTGAACTTACCACAATCGTTGATACACACACGCATGCAGATCATGTCTCAGGCGCAAAACAGCTCCGGGAAGTTAGTGGTGGCTCTGTCATTATGCACACCAATGCAAAGGAAAAGTACAAATTTGTCGATCTCGGCGATGCTTTCGGCATTGGCGATATTCTTCGTGAGAATGTAAAAGTGACGATCGATCGCTTTGTCAATGATGGCGATAGTATTACTTTCGGTGATTCTTCACTCAAAGTTCTTTACGCACCGGGTCATACCGACGATCATATCTGCCTGCTTGGCGACGGCAGAGTATTTACTGGTGATCTGCTACTGATTGGCCAGGCAGGCCGTAGCGATCTGCCAAGTGGAAACACGGAAGAGCAATACGATACCTTGTTTAATAAAATCATGAAGTTACCGCCGGAAACGATCATTCATCCCGGCCATGATTACGAAGGACGTGATTCAACAACCCTTGAAGCAGAAAAAAAGAGTAATCCCTTCCTGGCTTTACGCAGTAAACCCGAATATGTCGAGTTCGTCAAAGAATTCTTTCCCCCTATGGCGGATTCGGAAAACGGAACTCTCATTTTGCAATGCGGTACTCAACGTGTTGCTACTGAGCAGGAAGGATTTACTAATATTACTGCTGCCGAACTAAAACGATTGATTCCGACAGTCAATGACCTAGTCATACTCGATGTCCGACAGCCAATGGAATTACTCGCCTTCGGAGCTATTGAGGGAGCAGTCAATGTGCCGGTTGGTGATCTGCTTTATGGAAAGCAATCGATCGAATCTTTAAAGCAAAAACCGGTGGTGGTAGTTTGCCAAACCGGTGGACGGTCGATCGAAGCAGCACATTACCTTTCCACTCATGGCTGTAAAACAGTGTATAATCTTGCCGGCGGTACTCTAGGGTGGATGCGAGAGGGATATCGGGTGAAGCACAGCTTGAAATCGGAGACACTAAAATGAAATCGACACTTTTAAAAACGGGTATTGCAGGATTATTATTTGCTGCAAGCATAACCCTTATCCAATGCTCAAATGGCTCGGCCCAAGGATTTAGGACTGTTTCAGTACAAACGGCTGATTCGCTTCGTCAGAATGATTCTTCAGTAATCATCCTCGATGTTCGAACTCGGGAAGAGTACTCAAGTGAAACCGGGCACTTGCCCAAAGCACAATTAATTCCAGTGCAAGAACTCGAATCAAGGATCGATGAACTTGCCCCGTATAAAAATAAGACGATCATTACCTATTGTCGAACCGGTAGGCGGAGTGAAACGGCGGCGGCCATATTATCAAAAAATGGATACTCCGTCCTAAATATGCAGGGCGGAATTGCCTCTTGGAATGATGCTCACCTACCAGTAGAGCAATTACAACAACCTAAATAGGAAATACTTATGAAGAAGAATATGAGTTCTACTGATCGCTTGATCAGGATTACGTTGGCAATACTCTTTTTTGCCTTATACAGTAGTATCGTAAATGGAGTGCTTGGGATTGTATTATTAATTTTTGGTATAGCATTCCTTATAACTTCTGCTATCGGTTTTTGTCCGATCTATTGGATCATTCATGTTAGCACCCTTTCATCGAAAAAATCATGATAGCCATGGTCAAGAAAATATTACGATGGGCGATGATTCCTGTAGGCGCATTAGCCGGATGGGCATATTACCAATACA
>DASTAO010000351.1:0-9311 GCA_035712525.1 Kapaibacterium sp. (SeqCode) | reverse complement strand
TATAGGGCAGTTCAGTTATGAGGCCAATGAGCGATAGCAATAACAAAACCATAAATGGGACGGTCACGATTGTATCGCTATAATACCGAATTCGATCAGAGACAAAAAATAATAGCTGAGAACTAGTAAGATCACTGATGTGAAAGAAACGCGTTGCTGTAGCTTGTGAAGTTAGCAGCATCTTCACTGAGATGATAAAGAAGATGCAATAACTAGCAACCCAGAATAATAAACTCTTTCGGGGAATCTGTCGAAAATGTGCCCAAAGTTCTTTCCTTAAAAAGAACATCGAACCGACCCACACACCATGGATCAATAAAATCGAAGGTTCTTTAGTTAGTGATGCGATGATAGCGATACAATTCGCTGCTATCCACATTGATTGGCGCCTTTCCAAAAGCGATCGTACTCCAAAGTACCATGCTATCGAGACGAACATCATCTCAAGCGAATAGGTAAGGTCCGCATACCAGAATAAGACATTAAGAATAGAAAGAAAAGCAATCGGGTACCAAAGAGCAGTAATGTATAACGAAGCTGAACGTTCGCTGATAAGTCTCACCGTCAATCCGCTAAAGGCGAGAGCTGTTATGAAAGAACCGGCGAGCACCAAGTGCCATATCCAATAGTTCTCGGTGCCGGCAATGTGAGCAAGCAGCCACATTGTCATTCCCATTACCGGGCGAAACGTGAGAAAGATCTCTCCTTTCTGCACATCGAACGCATCCCAGAACGAATGCGCCTTTGCCCATTGAATATAAATGACGTCATCGAGCCGAAAGGGCATCTGGTAGCGGGTAATGATGGTTATTACCGCACCAATGCCAAGAAGAAGAAATGCTACATCAAGGCGTTTGATGGCGGCTGATCTAGTTGACCTCGATGAAGCGATACTCACTGTAAATACTGGGTCGTATCTACTTTAATACCTGAAGCAGGAGGGGGCGGAGGAGTTGGAGGTAATTGATTCAATTTCTGTACCGGAGCTACACCAACACCGTAGGTGCGTACCATTCGAACCCCAAGGAATAATGTCACCAAGATGAGTAGCAACGAGGCGACTTGTAATGTCATATAGATCCCACGAACGAATGCACCGTCTTCAGTACTAGAAATTTTCTTATTAAAAAGCATTCTGAATGCTACCAGAACTACTAAAAAGACAGTGAAGACTATTGAGATGGTCTTATGGAACATTGCAGCGATGGCTGCTTCAGAAGGAGTGGCATCTGCTTTTTCTGCTGCAAAGCCGGTAAAGAGTGAGATCAGAGCAAAGATAAGTCCGAGGCGAAGACAACTCCATCCGTACGAAATCGCACTTTCATTCTTATTCCGACGCCCAATAAGCTCGAAGATGATGCCGAGCATCACTAGGGCAACGGTAAAATAATTAGTAAACGTATGGATCTCGCCGATTGACATAGTTCGATTGGAAACTGTGCATTGAAAATTGATAAACGACTAAAATAAATCCGCATAATTTTTTGCCTACTACTTGCAACATCAATATCGGAGGGGAGTAAAAGGAAATATCAGTTGTTAAATTCGTAGCTAATTTATCTTTCTCTTCGTGCGCCGACCATCAGAACTTAGTTTTTTTCTCTTATATAGTCTTATCTGCCTTATTTGGGGATCGACCTGGCTTGCAATCCACATAGGTACTGCAGCGGCGCTTCCACCATTTGCAGCTGGAGGTTTTCGATTCTTAGTTGCGACTTCACTACTTTGGATTTATATCTGGTGGAAAAAGATACCTCTTCCGGGTTCAGCGGAGAAATGGAGAACTGTTATCACGATCGGCTTGCTAAGCAATGCCGCTTCGTTTGGGATTGTGTACTGGACATCACAATACATTCCCTCAGGGCTTGGAGCAGTGATCTTTGGTACAATGCCACTCTGGACGGCGGCTATTGCTCACTATATTCTTCCTGAAGATAAACTTACAAAGACGAAAGTGTTCGGCATCTTCGTTGGAGTGGGCGGTATCGTCACGATCTTCTTCCCGCAGTTTTCTCAACTTAATGAAAGTGCCTTTGGGCCAATGGCATTACTCCTTCTTTCGCCGCTTGTAAGCGGAGCGAGTGCAGTAATGACGAAGCATTCGACCAAGGAGATACCGGCAGTAACCATTAATGCGATTACCACACTCGTGGGTGCAACGGTGCTAAGTATTCTTGCCTTTATCATTGAGCCGGTTGGCTCGATCAAATTTACGTCGTCACAATTATTACCTATCCTGTATCTTTCGATAATGGGTACAATTGTTACGTTTGGTATCTACTTTAAATTAATTAAAATGACCTCGGCGGTGACAATGAGTTATGTATCGGTCATCACGCCGGTCATTGCCGTGCTTCTCGGTTGGATCATTTTAGGCGAGCACCTGGATATCTATGAGATCGGTGGATCTGCCTTAGTACTTATTGGTACTGCGATTTCGCTTAGGATGTAATTAGCTTCTGTAAAGATCGGTCGCTTCCCTCAATGCTGTACTAATTTCCTCCTCAAATTGCGAATGCCCGGAGCGGGGACAAACGACGAGTCTTGCATCCGGTAGTGCCTCTTTCAATGCATAGGCATTTGCCATTGCACAGATCACATCGTAGCGGCCGTGGATGATGGAGGTAGGAATGTGCTTGATCTTATTAGCGTCGCGCAGCAACTGATTCTCCTCGAGGAAGCAGTTGTTGAGAATAAAATGACATTCGATGCGAGCAAAGTTTAAGGCGAATTGATCTTCGGTTGGACGATCGACTGTTACCAATTTAATGATAGACCACTCCCAATTCGACCAGCGCTTTGCGGCTTCAAGCTGCGCCTTTTTATCATCGGAAGTAAGAACGCGGTAGTAAGCCTGCACCCAATTCTCTCCTCCAGCCCTTGTGACCCCTTTACAAAACTCAGCCCATTCTTCAGGATAGATCTCGCTTGCCCCGTAATTATAGAGCCAATCATTATCTAACTGACGCGAAAGGAAAATGCCGCGAAGAACAAGATGTGTTGTTCGTTCGGGATATTTCTGAGAATATGAAAGCGATAGGGTAGAACCCCAAGAGCCACCGAAGACTAACCACTTCTCGATACCGAGATGTGTTCTGAGCTTCTCAATATCTTCGACAATCTCCCAAGTCGAATTACCTTCAAGAACAGCAAGTGGCGAACTTCTGCCACAGGCCCGTTGATCGAAAAGGATAATCCGATAATGCTTTGGATCGAAAAACCGGCGCATATCGGGTGAACAGCCGGCACCGGGTCCTCCGTGAAGAACCACGGCAGGTTGTCCGTTTGGATTACCGACTTCTTCATAATAGATCTTATGAAGATCGGAAACTTGAAGATAGCCTGAATTATACGGCTCGATTTCGGGGTATAGCATGTGGGGGCTTTAAAAAAATAATTAGAATTACGCTTCGACCAAATGCTCAGGCCGTTTTGCTTTTACTTCATCCCAATGGTAGCAAGCAACCCAATGGTTAGGCTCTTCTTCTACCAATGGTGGCTCAACAGCAAGGCATTCCTGAGTAGCATATGGACAACGGGCGGCAAAATTGCAGCCCTGAGGATAAGCCGTCGGAAGTGGTACAGTGCCGTCGATCGTCATCAAGCGATCGGATTCGATATGAAGCTTTGGAATGGAGCCAAGCAGACCAACTGTGTAAGGATGCAGCGGATTATAATATACTTCATCGGCCGAGGAGTACTCTACGATATGCGATGCATACATGACAGCAACCTTATCAGCGTGCTCGGCAATGACACCAAGATCATGCGTAATGAGGATGACACCCATACCGAGTGTTTCCTGAAGTTCGCTGATAAGCTCAAGGATCTGCGCCTGAACTGTTACGTCAAGAGCTGTAGTCGGTTCATCGGCAATAAGAATCGATGGGTTGCACGAAAGCGCGATCGCGATCATAATACGCTGACGCATACCACCCGATAGCTGGTGGGGGTATTCGGCATAGCGTTGCTCTGGTGCCGGAATACCGACCTTACGGAGCATATCGATGGCGCGTTCTTTTGCCTGCTCTTTAGTTACTTTTTGGTGAAGAAGGATCGATTCTTCAATCTGGTCGCCAATAGTAAATACTGGATTGAGCGAAGTCATCGGCTCCTGAAAGATCATGCCGATCTTGTTGCCACGGATGCTGCGCATCTCTTCTTCCGATAGCTTTAGTAGGTCACGGCCATCAAAGATGATCTCGCCGCCAACGATCTTTCCAGGAGGATTCGGGATCAACTGCATGATCGAAAGGGCAGTAACGGACTTACCACAACCTGATTCACCGACAACGCCGAGTGTTTCTTTACGGTCAACCGTATAAGAGACATTGTCAACGGATTTAGCTACGCCGTCATCGGTAAAGAAATAGGTCTGAAGATTTTTAACTTCTAATAATGCCATTGTACTTAATAAACTATCGTTTTAACTTAGGATCGAAGGCGTCACGCAAGCCATCACCGAAAAGATTGAACGCAAAAACAGCTATCATAATTGCGAGAGCCGGGTAAATGGTCAAGCCCCAATTCGAGCCGGCGGCAATGTAGCCATAGCCATCATAGATCATCTGTCCCCAGGTCGAAGTCGGTGGTTGTACGCCGAGGCCGAGGAAGGAAAGCGAAGCTTCGTAAATGATGGCGGTTGCAAATCCGGCTGTGGCTATGACAATGATCGGGCCGATAGCATTCGGTAGAATATGGCGAAAGATAGCCCGCATATTTCCCAAGCCAAGTGCTCTTGTCGCCTCTACATATTCCGTCTCACGCAACGAAAAGAACTGTCCGCGAACAATACGAGCCATGTCAGGCCAACCTGTTATACCGATCGCAAATACCGTCTGGATAAAACCAAGGCCAAGAGCGATCGAGATCGAGATCACAAGTAAGAGGGCAGGGATCGACCAGAAGACGTTGATCAGCCAGCTAATGGCATCATCAACCCATCCGCGGTAAAAGCCAGCAAGTGCACCGAGGATCACTCCGACGAAGATCGATAGCAACTCCGAGAAGAAGGCAACCGTCAACGATACCCTTGCTCCGAAGATCAGTCTTGAGAGAATATCGCGACCATAACGATCGGTACCGAGTACATACGTCGGCTGCTTATGCCATTCGCTTTCTGACGATCCTGCTAATTTAGATAATGGTAATTTCTTTGTATTACCGTCATCGAGAATCATTATTATCTCGTTGCCACTAACCTGATAGCTTGTGATCGGTATCGGTACCGGATTCTGACCGGGAATATCATTTACCCGAAGAATAACATTGCCTTTGAAGCCGCTTTGCTTTGTGGTGTACTCGAGGATCTGAACATCAGGATCCGTCGGAGCAAGTAGCGGTGCAAGGATCGCGATCAGAATAATTAGGATCGTCACGTAAAAGCCAACCATCGCGATCCGGTTGCGCTTTAACCTCTTCCAGGAATAATACCAAAGCGATCGCGATTGACCGAGATCGGTAAGGGCTTGCGGTGGTGGGGTAAGGGTGGCTGACATTACGAGAGCTTTACTTTAGGATCAAGTTTGGCGTACAGGATGTCAATAAAGTAATTGATCACCACGAATAATATAGCCGCAAATAGAACAGTCCCTTGAATGGTTGGAAAATCAGAGCGGGGTATCGCATCGAAAGCCAATGCACCGACACCGGGCCAGTTGAAAATGTATTCAATAAAGAAGGCACCGGTTAGTAACGCTGCTAACCAACTACCGACAGTAGTTACTACCGGATTAAGCGCATTCCGTAAGCCATGCTTAAAGATAACTTTCTTATTTGATAATCCTTTTGATTTGGCCGTACGGATGTAATCGCTTGAAAGGACATCGAGCATGCTCGATCTGGTAACGCGGGCAATGATCGAGATCGGCCGCAATGCAAGTGTGAGCATTGGCAACGCCAGATAGTCCCAATGATAGGCCCAGAACTCATACCATTTCGCATCGTCCTGAATTACATAACCCGAGATCGGAAATATCTGCAGCCAGGAGCCAAAGGCAATAACCATTAGCAACCCGAAAACGAACGAGGGTACACTAATGCCGACTAAGGCAAAGATCATCGAAACGTTATCAAGTGCCGAATAAGATTTAACGGCGGATAGGATACCTATTGCTACTCCAAGAATAGTCGCAATGAGCATAGCACTCACAGTCAGGATAACCGTAGCAGGAAAGCGCTCAAGGATGCTATCGAGTACCGGACGATTAGAAGAGAACGAGCGGCCAAGATCGCCGGTGGCCACTTTACCGATAAAATTAAGATACCGCTGCCAGGCTGGAAGATCGAGCCCAAGTTCGTGGCGAATTGCTGCCTGAGTAGATAAGTCAGCACGCTGCCCCTGCATCATTCGAGCAGGGTCGGGCAGCAGGTTCATCACCAAAAACAGGATCGTCATCACCCCAAAGATGATGAGAATCGCATAGAAAAATTTTCGAATCGTAAATACCAGCATTCCGCGTGGAGATATTGAGCAAAGTTACGAAAGAATCAGTTATTTATGGTGAGATTGCCAAAAGGCGATCTTAGGTTGCCTGCCCCATTACGGCGAGCGTTGGTAATATTATATCTGCATTAATATGGTGCTCAAGTCGGGCGGAGTTAAGCACTGCCTCAGGGTATTGTCCTTCGGCATATTCATCTACGATATCATATAAGGTAGTCCGTTCGGCAGGTGTAAAACCGGCATCACGGATAAGATCGACCATTTCCTTAACCGAGGTAGTATGGACAAAATTTGCCGAAGCGTGGACGTTTTCGTCCTCGATGGTGCCACCAAAATCATCGGCTCCAAAATGCAGTGCCATCTGTCCGGTTTTTTTACCTTCGGAAAACCAGCTTGCCTGAATATGCTGGAAGTTATCGAGGTAAATTCGGCTGAAGGCGATCATTTCCAAATAGCGAGTACCGGAGGCATAGGTAGAAATGATCTTTTCGAGTGGAGTATTTCCCGGTTTGAAGCTCCAGGGGATGAATGCTGTAAAGCCCTGATATTCATCCTGTAGCTTGCGGACAGATTCAAGATGCTCAACTATATCCTCATCAGTTTCAAGGTGGCCATACATCATTGTAGCGGTTGACTTGTAGCCGATCTTATGTGCTTCGCGCATAACCATAAGCCAATCTTCGCTCGTACCTTTTTTATTCGAGATCTTTTTCTTGACACGGTCCGAAAGGATTTCGGCTCCTCCGCCAGGGATGGAATTCAGGCCTACATTATATAGCTGTTGCAACACTTCCGGAATCGAGAGGCCGGATACTTCGCTCATTCCGATGATCTCGCTTGTAGAGAAGAAATGGGGATGGATTGTCGGGACTTCGGCTCGAGTGCGGCGGACGATATCGAGGTAATAGTCGAATGGAATACCGGGATTAACACCGCCCTGCAATAAGATCGTCCGTACCCCACGCTTTGCAGCGCCCTTAAACTTTTCGATCATTTGATCAACCGAATACGTATAAGCATCGGCATCGCCTTCATGACGATAGAAGGCGCAGAAGATGCAGTCGATGTTACAAACGTTCGTGTAGTTCGGATTTGAGTCGATAACGAATGTAACTCGTGATTGCTGATTATGCTGGTATCGGCGATGCTCAGCCATTTCTGCCAGATCAAGCAGAGAACCATTCTTTAAAAGCCAAACTCCTTCTTCGGGAGTAAGGCGGGCATCCGAAAAAACTTTTTCTTTAATGATGTTTAGCATAGAAAATCAATTTACCAATACTGCCGACTCTTTTAAGAATTCATCGATCGATGTTTTCTCGGTATCGCCTAAGCGATAGGTGAAAGCACCGAGATATTGCTCAAGCTCTTCGCGGGTCATACCAAGGCGCTTCGCATGTTCTCTGCCGACCTCAGCATAATGACCTTTAGTATCGCGAATCGAATTTGAGAGAGCAGTATTCACTTCTGCTTTTAAACTGGCAAATACCGAATTCCTAATAGCCCATACAGCAAAAACGAACGGCATCTGTTTCCACTGATACCATTCTTCAGCAAGATCAAAAACATTTAGGAATGTGGCAAGCCCGCCAAGCTTATGTCGGCGTAATGCCTCATCGCCGATTAGCAGAACAGCATCGTACTTCGTGTAGTCGTTTTGTCCGCTTGTTAAATGCAGACGCTCGAAGCTATAATTTTTAACGCCATATTTTTTCTCGAGCAATACACGCAGCAACTCAACACTTGTCGAGCTTTCTGCAGTAATGCCGATACGTTTACCGAAAAGATCTTTCCATTCAAGATGGGAATACAGTAATACTGAATAGGCTTTACCGGTAACGGCTACACCATAATCCATCATCTCGAACTCATCCTGATTTGCAACATAATCGAGTAGCGACATCGGGCCGGCATCGATCTTTCCTTCTTTCGCAAATGAGCCGAAGACTCTCGGGACGAGTGGTATAAGTTTTAACTCGGAAGAATGTGTCTCGTACAGCGAATAGAAGGGCACCGAATTTAAGTACGGCATCTTGCTGACGATGACCGATTCCTTCGGTGGATAAATTTCAAGTGGGTTGTACCACACATCGCGTTCGACCGGCACCTTGCCGGCTTCGTGAATGATCGAGATGATCTTTTCTTTAGCAAGAAGCATCGGACTTGTGGCCCCGGCGTCGTGAGCAATGCGCTCATGGCCGACAATGCCGTCCATATCATCGGCACCGAAGTTCAATGCAACAGCAGCAACTTCTGCCGTAAGCATTACCCAATACGCTTTAATATGCGGGATATTATCGAGCATCAAGCGTGAGACGGCGATCGTCTTTAAGTCGTCGATGGCGCTTGTAAAATTATTACGGGTCTTAATACCGGTATCGCCAGGCTGGAAGGCGAGTGGGATAAATGAAAGGAAACCGCCCGTCTCATCCTGCACTTCACGAGTTTTGATCATGTGCTCGACTCGCTCTTGATAAGTCTCGACATGGCCATAGAGCATCGTCACATTCGATTGAATGCCCATGCGATGTGCCTTGCGATGCACTTCGAACCAGGTCTTTGCGCCGATCTTCTGATTGAAGAGTAGCTTACGAACTCGCTCGCTAAATACCTCGGCGCCGCCACCGGGCATTGTGCGAAGACCAACTGCTTTGAGTTCGCTTAATACTTCCTCGTGAGTCTTTTTGAATTTCTTTGCAAAGAAGTCGATCTCAACTGCAGTGAATGCTTTTACATCGATCAATGGAAAATCTTCTTTGATGCGCCGAACCATATCGACATAGTATTGCCACTCCCAATCCGGATGTAATCCCATCGTGATATGTACTTCGCGAATATCTGGATTAAGCACAGACAGCATTTCCTCGAT
>DASTAO010000350.1:0-2817 GCA_035712525.1 Kapaibacterium sp. (SeqCode) | reverse complement strand
TATGTTACTGCAAGTAACTGACAACGGCGAACTCAAGCCTCACTGGCATGTGACATGGTGCAAGCGCGGCATGCTAGGAATCGCAACGCATAAGAACGGTGACAAGTACCTGGTAAAATTCAATCATCGCGACAAGAGATGGATCAAGGAAACTGAATTAGAGTTTTAATATGAAACCGATTAAATTTGAAGAACAGAACGCGATCATCAACGATGCCCAACCAATAGGAGTACAAATACCCGCGTTTAAGTATCAATCCAACTTTGGAGAGGTTACTTTTTGTATGCAGTTATCCTTTTGTGAGAGACTGAAACTCCTTTTTACTGGAAAATTATGGTGTGTCATGTTGACTCGAAATAAACCTATGCAACAAAATTATTTTTCAGTGCACAAACGGGATGCAATTCCGGGAGCCAAGTAAATGTGCACCTGCTCACCCATCTCTATGTCCGTCAAGCGCACTCAACGAGGATTGCAGCGAACGTGTCGGCATTGTGGGGAGTCAGTGACAGAAGTTTCAAAGCCGGTGAGCTCGTTCCTGGAAGACAGGCCGGTGTTTCAGCCAGTGATGAGGAAGTATAAAAGAAGAAGGTTATGAAAACCATACAAGAGATCATCGACTACCTCGAACAAACACCAGAAGATTCATGGTGCGTTGATGTAGTCAAAAGCGAATCGAAGAATTGCCTATTTGGGCATCTGTTTGATCTGGGTGGCGGTAAGTTAATGGACTATTTTGAAGCAAGATGGGCGACCACTTTTATGATTTACCCAGTGAACGACGGAGAGAATCCATCTTATCAACAGGCAACTCCGAAGCAGCGTTGTATAGCGTACTTGAAGGATCTTCGGGATCAAAAAACAAAGTCGACTATGGATTGGGAAGAGGAAATGCGGCGTGAATATGAAACCGAAAATTCTCATCATCTCAAATAATGCCTCGTCCTAAGAAACTCGGCAAGTACTGCACAGAGAAGACGATGGATGAGGAGGAGTTACGGCTCGCGTACTTGAAGAAGTATATCAAGTGGAAATTGCAAGGTGTGGAGATAAGAGAACCGAAAAGTTTGAAATTGTTTAACAACGAATAATATGAAAACAGAAAGACAAGACGTTATTATTAAGAATCTTGAGCGAATGTTGATGCTGGCAAAACAAGGTGTTTTTAAATCCATGAATGCGATTACCATCACCAGCAATCGCGATCCTAAGAATAACACTGGCATCTCGTTCATAATTTGGGATCAACAAGAAGGCTGGGCCAAACGACTTGGTGAAAGACTACTAATGAGTTCAGATGATACCTTCGATAATGTCCATATGGCTGGCATGCCAACATTCCCCCCGCAGAAGATCACAATGGAGCGAGATGGAGAAAATGGACCTCATAAATACGAAGTCCAGATCAATCCTGCGCCAGGACAACCATTCAGGACGAACGACGGTTACAAAACGTTCACCGAGGGCGGCGACATTGTTGATTATTCGCAGGAATGACCCTCGTCCCCGGCTACATCCACCTCAACGCACACCGCATCCTGCTCCCGCAGCGACCCAAGACGCCGTTGCCGGATTACAAGCGGAAGTTCAACTACATCATCCACTTTAAGAAGCTCTCCTATGTCGCAATCATTAACTAAAGAGTATCCCTCCGATCACAACGTTCGACGCGTAACATTCCTGCCACCATTAACACTCGAAGTGGAATATACCGGCGGCACGTATCAATACAAGAACGTCGCGGAGGAAGTGTATCACCAGGCTATTGAAGCGGAATCGATCGGGAAGTTTCTGACGGCGGAGGTCAAGAAGAAGTATCAGTACGTGAGGGTGAAGTGATTACTTTTTGTATCCCCTAAAACCTTCACAGTTCCAAACGACTTCAGGAACCCCATCCTTCCAGCGTTGCTGTACCTCATAAATAATTTTTGCGGCGGTATGTAGATCGAACTTGCCTTTCATCTTTTTATACGCCTTTTGTGTACGAAGGATTTGATCGCAAATTTCAAGTGGAATGTCGATCTTTACCATCTGTAATAACAGGCGAAAATATCGGACTTCCTGTAATGACGGTTCTGTTACATTATTCATTGTAATCTCTCATAATACTCTCTTCTCAACTCCTGTAGCGACGGCCTGTCCACGCCCATCGGCGTCACTTCTTCGCCATGCAACAGTTCTCCGATACGCGCAATGAACTGCGGATCTCGTGTCCACGGTTTAATAGCAGATGCAGACGGTAGCACCGTGATCTCGTATTCTTCCAGGAGCTTCTTCATGATGTCATAAGTTCCCCAGACGACCTTTGGATCGTCGCCGCAGCACCAATCGCAGAAGTATGTCTGCTCTCCAGCCTTGCCCGCACGAATGCGCCAGCCATAGATCACGGGGTACAAGCCCATGATGATCTTGCCGTCGGTGAGGGGTATTAATAGGCCGGAGTCAGTTGTTGGCTTCATGAAAGGCTCGTTGTGATAAGACTACCATCGATGGCATGCGGTCCTTTGGCTTTGAACTATGACGACGACGTGCCGGGAGCATCCAGCGTTTTGGTTTGAATCGGATCACACTTAATACTGTTTCCTCTTCAGTCCGTTGCACATACCGGATCATCCATCCGTCGCCTGTGTTGGAAGTCAACCCATCCGTTGCGCGCAAGTCATGATTACCCTTAATGGTCAACTTATAAAACCCATCGCAATGCGGCGCCAGGTATTCCAGTTCAATCTTCTGTACTTGTATCGGGTTCATCTTCATCCAGTTCAATCCTTGTTGTCTTCTCCGCCTCGATCGGCACGTTGCCGAGCTCACGCGAC
>DASTAO010000349.1:0-4440 GCA_035712525.1 Kapaibacterium sp. (SeqCode) | reverse complement strand
TATGTTCCTGCTGCCCACTTTCAGAATCACCGTATTCCTCATGAGCAAGCTTGCTTTACTTGCCACACTGAATACACAATGTTCGGTGATTATGCAGCCAAACTGAGAGGACTACGACATATCTATTACCAATACATTGGTACAATACCGGACACAATTAAATTATACTCGGCCTATAATAATCGTGAATGCTTGCACTGTCATGAAAACGCAAGAAATTTTGAAGAGAAGCCGATCCATAATCAAACGATCACGATGATGGATTCTATCAAACATAACCAGATGTCTTGTATGACAAGCGGTTGTCACGATGTAATTCATGATATAAAGAATATTGCAAAAGCAACATTGTGGAAGCCAATGACGGCTGTTCAACGCGCCGCTCTTGCTCCTAAACCCGACACTTCAGCTAAGACTGATTCCGGCTCTGACGATTAACCATCAATTGTAGTAACCACCTATGAGCAGACAACTTTCAAAGCTTGAAAAGAGGATTCGATTCTCAGCAATATTGATCTTCATTGCCTTGATGGGTACATTGGGCTCCCTACTCGTTGCCCATCCACTATCATTTATTGAATTTGCTGTTGTTGGGCTTTTCTTAATGATCGTCGGGATGATCTATTATCTCATAGCGATCGTACGCGGTAATTCTGCTACACCGGAGACTATTAATCTTCAGAAATAATTAGGCTTTTAATTAATCCTTACTTTGCCGCTGCGGGAACAATCCGCGTCCTCGCTACATTCGTATAACGACTTATAAACAGCACTTATATGAAAAAAAATATAGCGGTACTTCCGATATTCATCATCTTAGTATTAAGCTCCGCTCTTAGTAGCTGTGGCGCTGATGCAAAAATCGTAAAATTTGACACCCGTCCTGAGGCTCCATTCAGTGGTGACAGCGTGACCTTATATTGGGAAGTCAAAAATGCCGATGATGTAACGCTCGATGGAGCACCCGTTCCCGCAGTTGGTCAAAAGCGAGTATTGCTTGATAAGTCTCAAGATTTTATCCTTACGGCAAAAGGGTCTCATTCCGAAGCAACGAAGACACTTGAGATCGTCGCACAACCAAAGTAATTATAACTATAAACTTGGTCTTCGTCCGGCAATAATCGAGATCAGGAATAGGACGATAAAGATAAAGAATAATATCTTTGCAATGGCCGCGGCGGCTCCTGCGATAACAAAAAAACCTAAGAGCGCTGCAACGATAGCAACTATAAAAAAAATTAGGGCATACCGTAACATAATAGTATTCTCCTTCTACTAATAAGTACGATGATTTAAAAGCTGATGGATGTAGTGCCCGTTATTTGATGACCCTGAATTCCACCCGTCTGTTCTCCGCTTTTCCTTCCTCAGTAGCATTCGGAGCGATCGGTTTTTCAGAGCCATATCCATGTGACTCAAGACGAGTCGCTGCGATTTGTTTTGTTTGTAGATAAGCGACAACCGATTCAGCTCTCGATTGTGAAAGTTTTTTATTATGTTCTACGGTCCCGGTCGAATCAGTATGCCCTTCGATCGCTACCCGAAGCGAGGGCTCCTTTTTCATGATATCTGCTAAACGATCGAGCTCCGCAAATGAGGTTGGAAGTAGTGTAGCTTTATCCGTCTCGAAGAAAATATTATTTAATCTGACCACGGCATTCTCCTTGATCTTAATCAGAGCAAGATTTTTTTCGATCGTAGAAAACGCTTTCACGTCATGGGCATCGAAGCGTTCGCTCTTGGGAAGGTATCCAGATTTATCGGCATAGATCGCATACGATTCTCCGGCAGCAAGGGTGATCTGATACTCTCCAGTGACAGGATCCGTTCTGGCAATACCAAGAGTCTTACCGTCACTTAGGCGTTCATACCGTATCTGTGCTTCAATAGGAGTATTCGTTTCGTCAGTAACTATACCGCGGATCAAGGTAACCGGAACAATGCGAGCCGGTGCAAGTGTCCGGTAAATGGCGGTCGGCGCAGTCGTATTCGGACGCCAAATAAAATAAGCATATTTACCTTCGGCATCTTCGGTATAAAATGTTATGCGGCCTCCTCGATTGACCGAGTTATCAAGATGCTCGGGTTTCGACCATTTTTTCCATGAATCGTCGAGTCGTTCACTTCGCCACACATCAACTTCGCCAGTTGCGCCTGGGCGATCGCTTGAAAAATATAGCGTCTTTCCATCGGCAGCAAGGTATGGTGTGATCTCATCGTCTTTCGAATTAATGGTTGCTCCCAGCCATTGCGGTGCCGACCAGGTATTCGATGTTTCATCAAGAAAACAGACATATAGATCGCGGCCACCGAGCGTAGAATCACTTGCCATGCTCAGGATAAGTGTTCGCTGATCCGGACCAAAAGCATAATCAGTATAGAGACTTTTAACTACTAAATTTTGAATCCGTACCGGCTTCGGTGTTTCCCATCCATCTTTGGTCCGGTGAGTTACCATCACACGATCTTCAGGTGGAGTGTTTGCACGAAGCTTACCGATAAGATAGACTGTATTATTATCCGGTGCGATCGAAGTCACGGCGATGCCAAATCGTGAGCTTAAATTACCTCCGACAAATTCAGCTTGTTTGAACGAATCATCGCTCGTATGCTCACTCCTCCAAATATCGAAGATGCTGCTGCCATCGGCAGCGGAGCGAATTCTAGCAAAATATAACCAATGCCCATCGGCGCTGATAAGCGGAAGTAGTTCGGAGTACGAAGGATCATTAACCGACGCCGGTAACTTTTCGAAGGTCTTGGGTTGGCCAAGGAGCACAGAAGACCAAAGACTTCCGATGAATATTCCACAAAAAAGCCTGCTCATTGGAGGGAAATAACTATCCGGCCATTGCAGAGGTTCATTATCGAGATTTCCACGAATCGGAATCGGCCTTTTGGGGTTTGATAGAGTATGAAATTTCTTGCTCTACTTATTCTTGCAGCATTTTGCGTCGTATCGGTACCGATGGATTCGGTTGCGAAACATCACCCGAAAAAAACAACCAAGGTTGTTAAGAAGAAAAAAAAACTCGCAAGTAAAAAGCACAAAGCTTCAAAGAAGCACAGCCATGCGGCCGTCAATCATACAAAGGATGTTAAGAGCAAGATCGTTATGCCGGAGTCTTCCGCAGTCGAACGTCACTATCCCCCTCCGGGCTCAGGTGGTGAAGATCGCAACGAAGATTGGTATCGCAATCGCGCTTTCCCAAATGATGAGATCGATCCAAGTATATATCCGAATGCTCTTGCGCAGGCAAGAAGGATGCCGCGTTTCGGCAGTGGTAAATTTTCAACAATGGCTAATGATCAGTGGCAGCAGATCGGACCGTACTCAATAGGCGGCCGCGTCACTTCTCTTGCAACACATCCGACCGATTCCAATATCTTTTATGTCGGCGCTGCTGCCGGAGGATTATGGAAGACGACCAATCACGGAGGATCATGGACTGCCCTTACCGATACCTTTAGTGCTATCAGCGTAGGATGCATCACAATCGATCCGCACGATGCGAATACTATCTATATCGGAATGGGTGAATGTAATAACAGCGCCGATTCCTACCCCGGCAATGGAATTTGGAGAAGTACCGATGGTGGCACGAACTGGACTTCACTCGGGCTAACGAAAACCCAGTACATCTATAAGATCATTGTTGATCCGGCTGATAAAAATACCTTATACGTCTGCGCTCCCGGCCCAACTACTGCTGCCGATTCCAATCGTGGAGTGTTCAAGTCCATCGATGGAGGTACTACCTGGACAAGGTCGCTGCTTGTTCGCGCCGGCACAACAAAAGCTGCTACACCCGTCCCGGTCTGCGATCTGGTAATGAATCCTAGTGATCATAACGATCTGGTCGCGGCGATGTCCCAAAAAATAAGCTCGTTATCCAATCCGATCAATTTTCAATATACCGGTTTATGGCGTACCCGTGATGGTGGAGTAAATTGGTATAGGATTGATACCCTTCCCAATGTCGGATTTCCAAACGGAAAAACATTCAAACGGTTTTCGCGAATGTCGTTATGTTGGACGAACTCAACTCCAACCCCAACGCTATACGCTGTTACCACAAAGATCGATAAGAATATTGCGACCGGGTACGCCCTCGATGAAAACCTCTGTGCCATTTTCAAAACAAATGATCCCGAAAGCGGTTGGATAAGCATACTCGATTCGAATTATCGTATTCCTTATGGTGGCAATAATGTCGACAGTGCCGATCTCTTCTATCGTCAGGGCGGCTATAACAATTTTATCATTGGTAATCCGAAACGGCCAAATGAAGTACTTGTCGGTGGTATTGATGTGATCCGTACAACTGATGCCGGAGCAAGTTGGACGAATATCACCAAAGCCTATCCACACTATTTCAATAACGACCGTACCCAGCACTCAGACCAACATGTGATCGCATTCACAGCCGGGGCAAGTGG
>DASTAO010000348.1:0-5064 GCA_035712525.1 Kapaibacterium sp. (SeqCode) | reverse complement strand
GCAATTGCTCATCTATTTCATTGTCCCGGTGAAAGCAAAATATGCCGTGCTGATCTTTATTTTGCTTGAGGTCGTTTCTGTGCCAGGTGTCGATAGTGTTAGTCACTTAGCACATCTTGGCGGTGCGGTTGCCGGTATCATTTTTTTACTTATCGATGGTGGTGGTACGGGAGTACTCACCAACTTATTCAAGCGCCGTGGCCCATCGCGAAATAGTTGGCAAGCGCCACGTCAGTCATTCGGCGGATTCAGACACCGAGATGAGGACGCAATGGATGCCGAATATGAAGAGATCGGTTCTTCGCGTACCACAACCGCAACCAAGCCGCAGAGCGGCCACCGGGTAATTACCCAGGAAGACATCGATCGTATTCTCGATAAGATCGCTTCATCAGGCTATCAGAATCTGAGCGAAGAAGAGCGTCAGATCCTTATGGAAGCATCGCGCAAAATGGATAACCGGAGCTAATACGTTTTTATGGAATTACCAATTTTGACAGTCCCGCAAGTCGGTCTCGATAGTTTTCATGACGATCGTCGCAAAACCCGCCGAGTAATGGTGGGCAATATTGCTGTCGGTGATGGTGCACCGATCTCGGTGCAGACAATGACGAAGACGAAGACCGGCGATGTAAAGGCAACGCTTGAACAAATTCGTCGCGCCGAAGAGGCTGGTGTCGATATAGTCCGTGTTACGGTCAACGATTGGGAAGCTGCGGAGGGGATTAAAGATATTGTTAAAGGGACGAAGATACCGATCGTTGCCGATATCCATATTAATCACGTTTTCGCTATCAAGGCTCTCGAAGCCGGTGTCGCGAAAGTCCGGTTGAATCCGGGTAATATCGGATCGCTTGATCGGATTCATCAGGTTTTAGCACTTGCAAAAGAGCGCCGCACACCGATTCGAATTGGCGTAAATTCCGGATCTCTCGAAAAAGACATTCTCGAAAAGCATGGGTATCCGACTGCCGAAGCACTCTTCGAATCGGCAATGCGCCATGTTGAGATCTGCGAAGATTTTGGATTCGGTGATATCATCATCAGTGTAAAATCGACGGATGTTCGCTTAATGATCGCTGCCTATCGCCTTATTGCAGAGCGCACCGACTATCCATTACACTTAGGAGTAACTGAAGCCGGGACGATCAGAGTCGGGACGATCAAATCCTCGATCGGTATTGGTACCTTGCTTGCCGAAGGTATCGGCGATACAATTCGTGTCTCGCTTACCGACGAGCCGGAGAAAGAAGTTGAAGTTGGAAAGGAAATACTCCGCTCGCTTTCGCTTGCCAGCCGTAATGTCGAGATCATTGCCTGCCCGACCTGTGGCAGATTGGAGATCGATCTCTTTAAAGTCTGTGACGAATTAGAAAAGAAGACAGCCCATTATAAAAAGCCGGTTAAAGTCGCCATCCTCGGCTGCGTAGTAAACGGCCCCGGTGAAGCTGCCGATGCTGATATCGGCATTGCCGCAGGGCAGGGTGTCGGTATTCTCTATCGCAAAGGTGAAGTTATTCGTCGCATTAAAGAAGAGGAAATCGTGGAGGTGTTGCTTGAGGAGATAGAAAATTTTCAACCACAAGATTGATGAGCAGAGGCGACAATAGTCGCCTTTTTTATTTGTTATTTTCTTCGTAACTTTGCCGCATGAATTCCTACACAACGATCAAGACCCGGCTCGAACACCCGATCTTTCATCTTACACTTGCTCGGCCTGAGAAGCGGAATGCGCTTTCTCCGGAGATGATCTCGGAGATTTCGGCTGCCTTAGATGAAGCGCTCAGTGATGGTGATGTCAGGGTTGTGACCCTTTCCGGTGAAGGTGGTGCGTTTTGTGCCGGCGCCGATCTTTCCTATATTCAGCAGCTTTCGACCTTTGGGGCGGAAGAGAATCTTGCCGATTCACGAAAGCTTCGTGATCTATATTGGAAGATCTATACATTTCCTAAAATTGTGATCGCTAAAGTCCACGGCCCGGCGCTTGCCGGCGGGGCAGGGCTTGCAACGGTCTGCGATATGACTTTTGCCAGTGATGATTCTCAATTCGGGTACACCGAGACAATGATCGGATTTATTCCGGCACTCGTCTCAGTGTTTCTAACTCGGAAGATCGGTGAGCAACATGCACGTGAACTTCTATTATCAGCAAGAAAGATCACTGCCGAAGAAGCATACTCGCTTGGGATGATAAACTCAGTGGTTTCCTGTCCTGAACTTGATGAAACGGTACAGGACTATGCAATGGTCGTCGCCAGAAATTCGCCATCAGCAATAGCCCTGACTAAGAAAATGCTCGCTACCATCGGAGGAATGGGAATGGAGGCCGCGCTTGAATATACCGCTTCGATGAATGCACTGGCTCGTTCGACCGATGATTGTAAAAAAGGGATCGCAAAGTTTTTGAATAAATAATGGAAATACAGGGCGAAAAACCTCAAGCCGGTTGGACCTTTCATGTTACCAAAGGTGAGCGCTGGTGCGATGGGCAACTGAATAATTTTTATGTAAGTGGATATAATGCCATTACGGGGCAAGTTGCACCAATGTGTTCAGTCAAAGCACGATCAGAAGAGCAGGCGATTAGGCAATTTCAATTGCAGCTTCCACAGGTAGATAAATAAAACATGGATGGCTATCAAGCCAACTCAACTGTCATTCCGACCGAAGGGAGGAATCTGGGACGAGGATACTACTTAATATGCTTTGAGCTTCTTAACCAGGTGTGTCTCCACAGATTCCCTACATCGCTACGCTCCGTTCGGAATGACAATGACCGGCTCAATCTAATTAAATTCTCATATTACCTGTAACTTTTCGCTATTTTTTGCATTTTCCTATGGATGCCGAGGTGACTACCGGCAGAGTTGTTTTATTAATTTACCAGTAATCCTATGATGCGTAATATGTTACGAGCTTTGTTAGCAACGGCTTGCCTTGCTATATGCTTCACAACCCTTACCCAAACGGCGTCGGCACAGAACTGCGGTTTCCGCACCAGTACCGACGATACTACCTGGGTGTTTTCAGCAAATGCCGGCGCTTCATCTACCCGCACGCTGCTTCTTTCGAATACGACTAATGATATCATTGTCGTCCAGAATACCATAAGCGGTAGTGATGCTTTTTCAGTAACTCCTTCGATGGATACGATCCAGGCAGGCGACACTGCTTCGATCACTATCGTATTCCATCCCGGAGCTAATGCAACCAGCGGTACTCATCCGACAGCAACCCTCAATATGCATCGCATGGGAATGGATTGTACCTTGCACCTCGGATTGTACGGAACGGTGAATGCTAGCAATAGTGGTAGCGATCATACTGCTGCAGATAGTCTCATTGCCGATCCCCATGAATTTAACTTCGGTTCGATTAAGCAGGATTCTTCTGCTTGCCGAACTGTAGTCGTATTCAACCGTAGCAGTAAGACAATGACTGTTACAGGTTGGAATAATTGCGAAAGCAACCAGTTCTCGATCAGCCCGTCGTTCTCAAGCAACATTACCCTTGCTCCGGGCGATTCGATCGTTTTCACAATTTGCTATACTCCCGATAGTGCCCATGCTTCGGCTTCGTGTAATTTGACACTGCACTTTAAGGTCGGCGATTCGAACGACGACCACACCCGTGTTATCAGTTTCGCCGGCAGCCGCAAGGCCTCGGATAATAATACCGGTGGCGATCATAACATTCTCTGGTCCGATCCGCGTGAGTTTAATTTCGGTTCGGTCGCCCTCGGTCATGATTCTTGCCGTACCGTATGGCTCATTAATCCTGATTCGAATTCAACGATCGTCATTACCGGCGCAACCCATTGCGACGGTCATAACTTTACCTTCAGCCCATCGAACATGCAGGATACCCTTGCACCGGGCCAGTCGAAACAGATTACGATCTGCTACACACCGGATAGCGTTCATAGCACATCGACCTGTAGCTTGACAATCAATTACATCACGCTCAACCCGACAAGCGATGGTCATCATTTGACGATCAGTTTTGGTGGTTCGAAAGCAAGCAACGATAACAACCACAGCAGTGATGCCTGTATGCATACCGAACAGGGTAGTGGCTACCATGACGGTGTCGTTCTTGGTGCCAGTGCAAATCGTACCTTGCGATTGATCAACCCGACCGGTGCAAGCATCACGGTTACGGCCGATAGCTTGAGCTGTTCGGATCATGAAGCATTCAGTGCTTTGAGTTCGCAGTTCCCGATCACCATTGCTGCTCATAGCGAAGCTAACTTCAGCTATACATTCACACCATTTGGTGTCAATGGTAATTCGAAGAATGTCTATGAAGGCTGTGTATTCTTCACCGTCGATGGCGATAGCATTAATTGCTCGATCGTTCGCGGTGTACTCATCGGTTACGGTGCTCATGATCATGTCGATTCATTACCGCATCCGATGTTTCCGAATGGGGATAAAGGTGTACTCGGTATCGAAGCTAATGGTGTTCGTCCGACAAAAACCTTTGCCTTCCAGAATAATCTTGCTGTACCGGCAACCGTCAGTGGTGTAACGATCGATCAGGATGGCAACTTCTTTGAAGTACAGAGTGTCCATCCGGAAGTATTACCGGCAACGATCAAGCCGGGTGATATTTTCTCGGTAACGATCGCATTAGTTGCAACCGATGGTAAGCTTCACAAAGCAACTCTCAAGATCAATGCCGATCATGCTCTTGCTGCTCAGGAATTTGAACTTCAGGGTTGGAATTCCAGCGCTGCTTCTGTAAAGGGTGGCATGCCGCAGGGAGTTACGATCAACGTCTCACCGAATCCGATGTCAACGAACCTCACTGTTGCTGCAAGCGGTGTCCGCAACGCAATGGTTGAAGTCTACGACATGCTCGGCAAACAGCTTACAAGTGGTACTATGACCTCAACCTGGAATTGGAATGCGACCGCTAACGGCACGAAGGTTGCCAGCGGTAGCTACATCGTCCGAATCACTGGCATCAGCGATACGACTGAACAGTTCGTTACTTCGAAGATGGTTATCGTCGAGTAAGAAATATTCTTAAATAAAAAAGGCTGCGAGTGATTGCAGCCTT
>DASTAO010000347.1:0-2115 GCA_035712525.1 Kapaibacterium sp. (SeqCode) | reverse complement strand
CTCAGGCAATAACCCCGTTTCTGCCTCAGTAACTGGTTATTCAGGTGACGTCGTTGGGGATGGTATTAATTTTGATGCAGGTTTTTATCAGACGGATGTATTTACCATTGCCGCAGATCATACTTCTACCACAAAGCCAGTGCTTTATTTAGATGATGATCAGTCTACTCTTGGTGGTATCCGTTACGATAATGGATCTGGCCAACGCGTAGTATATCTTGATCTAAATTTTGGCCTTGTTCCTGCAGGTTCTGCTTCACAGGCTCAAAATTTAATCGTAAAATCGATGAACTTCCTACTCGGTGTCGCCAGTGTTAAGACCTCGAGCAACGCTGCTTCGTTCACGGCTTCGAACTATCCGAACCCGGCAGTCAATTCGACGAAGTTCACCTATTCGATCACCGATCGTGCTCCGGTATCGCTCGTTGTACGTGACGTAATGGGCCGTGAAGTTGCTAATGTCGTTTCAAACGAAACACAGGACATGGGCACCTACGAAGCCGATATGGATTGCAGCAAGCTTGCTAGCGGCACATACTTCTATACACTTACCGCTGGCAATCAGACGGTAACGAATGTATTGAATGTTGTAAAGTAATCGCTTTAGACATTGTGATTAAAAAGCGCGGCTTCGGCTGCGCTTTTTTTATCCACTTATCAATATGGATAACTAGCGAAAACTTGTTCATTGTTTTTTGGTGTTGTCATCGTAAGTTTGCAGACTTTCTTTAGTGCTAAGTGCTGAGTGCTTAGTGCTAATTTTTTTGGTTTTTGAGGGCTTTGTACTCAGCACTTAGCACTCAGCATTTTGGACTGCCCTTTGAGCGTAATCCCCATTCAGGTTAAAGAAACAGCCGGTACTCGTCAGAGTCGGGCTTATCTTCGCAGTTTTAGCGAATTATTCGAACGCATCTCCGGCTCTGGGCTTGTTCCTCCGCAAGCACTTGAGATCGAGGAGTCATTGCTTGGCGCGATGATGATCGATAAGGTTGCTGCTAACCGAGTCATGGAAGTCCTTGGCGATCGGACTCTTGAAGATAGTCCGTTCTATCGTGAAGCCCATACTCAGATCTACCGAGCAATGGTCGATCTTGATAGCAAGGGCGAGCCGATCGATTTGCTTTCGGTTACAAGCCGCTTGCGCCTTAACGGGACGCTTGAAGATGTTGGCGGACCTGCCTATCTTGTCGAGCTTACATCAAAAGTTGTAACAACCGCGAATGTCGAAGCCCATGCTCGCCTACTGCTTGAAAAATTTCTTGCTCGTGAGCTAATACGCACTTGCGAAGAGATAAAGCTTCGCGCCTTTGTCGGCGAAGACGACACCTTCGAATTGCTCGATCAGGCTGAAGGGTCGCTGTTCCGGCTTTCTGAGACTCGCCATCGCCGCAGCTTCCTGAAAATGGATAAGCTCTCTCATGAGACGATGGAGCAGCTTCAACAGATCCATGATAATCATTCGAGCGTAACAGGCGTCCATGCGGGCTTGACCGATCTTGATGAAATGACGGGTGGTTGGCAAAAGACGGATCTTATTATTCTGGCTGCTCGTCCTTCGCAGGGAAAAACAGCACTGGCGCTTACACTTGCGAGGAATGCTGCTCTTAATCCGGTAAAGGAAAATCGGGTGCCTGTAGCATTCTTCTCGCTTGAAATGGGTGCGCAGCAGTTGGTGCTGCGTATGTTATGTTCTGAAGCGCAGGTTGATATGCAGGCAGCTCGTAAAGGCCGCTTGAAGCCTGACGATTGGAAAAAAGTATCGCATGCGATCAGTCGCTTGCATGAAGCACCGATCTTCATTGACGATACAGCTGCTATCACGCCGCTTGAACTTCGCGCGAAATGCCGACGACTCAAAGCGACGGAAAACATCGGCCTTGTTGTCGTCGACTATTTGCAGCTTATGGAAGTATCACGATCGATGGACTCACGTGAGCGAGAAATTTCAACGATCTCGCGTTCGCTTAAAGCGCTTTCGAAAGAATTAAATATTCCGGTCATTGCTCTTTCACAGTTAAATCGTGGTGTAGAATCACGAACCGATAAACGTCCGATGCTTTCCGATCTTCGTGAATCCGGCGCTATCGAACAGGACGCCGACGTCGTGATCCTGCT
>DASTAO010000346.1:0-3250 GCA_035712525.1 Kapaibacterium sp. (SeqCode) | reverse complement strand
GCCCGGTAATTATTCATCGTGCCCCGTTCGGCTCCTTCGAGCGATTCATCAGTTTACTCATCGAGCATTATGCCGGCAACTTCCCGACCTGGCTGGCTCCGGTTCAGTGTGCCGTGCTGCCCATTACCGATGCTCAGGCTGGATATGCCGAGGAAGTTACTGCTAAACTCCGCAAAATGGGTGTCAGGGTCGTCCTCGATGCTTCTAACGAGAAGGTCAATGCCAGGATCCGCGATCAGGAAATGATGAAAGTGCCGATCATGTTCGTCCTCGGGGCCAAGGAAGCCGAAGCCAATTTAGTGGCCTTAAGACGCCACGGAAAGGGCAATATTGGAACGATTCCGCTCGAAGAAGCATTATCGCTCGTCGCGAAAGAATCGGTAATTCCAGAGTAACTATTCTAACCTATATTAATTAATTATTAATTTTTTTGTGTAGCGAATTTCATTGTTTGAAATCCGAATATAATAATTACCTTTTTCAATCCCAAATAATGAAAGATTTTCTTCAATTAAACCTTCTGGATGCAAAAAAACGAATTCTCTGATCTGATTTCCAATAACATCAAAAATTCCAACTTCAGTACGTTCAAAATCTTTATTAACAAATTGGATTGTAACTGTCTGTTTAGCAGGATTAGGAAAAATATTAAACCCATTAATTTCAATCCCCTTAGGGTTTCGGACTGATGAAGCTCCACCCTCTCCACTATGATCACAAAGGGATGGGGCAACAATCTGCCCATCAACAGGACAATATTGTTGAATAAAATAGCATTGGTCTGTAACTGTCCAACATGGTCCACTACAAGATCCATTATAATCTCCAAACATTAAATCATTTACGTCGCCAGATTCTGCATTGCAAGGAGGATTAGTATAATCACCCAATCCTAATGCATGGCCAACCTCATGTGCAAGTACTCTGCAAAAATTTACGGGTTTAGCGCCTCCCAAGTCACAATTCTCGGGTGGAGGGCATGGGTAGCACAAAACTGATTTGCTCAAGAAGTCTGGTGTATAATTTATTAAAACCACGCCACGAAAATTTTGTAAATCAGTACTTGGCGGAGTATTCGGGCCGCCACTTGTACTTGATGGGACACCAGTACTTGATTCAGCAAAATCTTCACCTGAGTTATAAAAATTATTTGGATCAGAAGATGCTTTAAATACAATTGCACTCGGAACCGTATGGTTCACATCATGAGTAATTACAAAATATGATGAGAGGTTAGTACAAAAAGAGAGCCAGGTAGAAAATGAGTTAGTTAAACAACTTTCTAAACCACTTTCATCTGAGACACTACATGGCAAAGCACCAGTAGCAGTTCTAGCCGGGTGTCCGGTCCATGCAATTGTCGTGGGATTAGGGTAGCCGTAGCTAGACCATCCTATTGGCCCCTTCATGCCTTTTGTCGCAGGATTGCTGTGAAAACTATCGTCAGGATAGTTCTCACATGCCCAAACTGTGTTCCAACGACCATTCCCGACGTACTCATAAAATCGATATCGAAATTCTTTATGAATACATTCATGATTCGCCTGAGCGTGAGACTCTTCGATTAAACAAAAAAAAGTAGATACACAAAATAAAAAGGGGACAACGTAATTTTTCATATTACTTAATGGGCTGCAATAGTATTAATATCATTTCGCAATAATGATTCAAAATTAGATAGGGGCACTGAGACCCCATAACCGAAGTAATCTGAAGGTATTAGGACATTGTTGCTCTCGTCAATTTGAAAGATACCTCCTTCTGAGGAATAGCCACCAAAAGGCCAATATGTATAGAAGCTATTGACCCCGTTATAGTCTAAGAACTTATCTCTTAGAAATACTATGTAATCTTTTGATACTTGCAGAGAGTTATTCCCATAACAGATGTCACATGGTTGAGGCATACCGTTACTATCGAGATCCTTGTCTACAACATGATTAAAATTGGCTTTTTTCCAATAAGGAGAAAAATTGAATGAAATACATTTACCACAATCTTCATATCCTCCATTTCTTATATGCAAGCCCTTAATAGTGTCAATAATCATAGCCTGCACGCAAAGTAGTGGCAAAGGTTCAATAGGTATTGAAGCCATAGTGTCAACATCAGCATAAATACTTTTAACTCGCACATGAAGAATCAGGTCAGCGTGCGTTAAATAGGCTAATTTATTGTTATCGCCTAATATCAGTTTCATTTTTTTATTAATAATATCACTTATAGCTCCAGGCGACTTATGTCCATTAACTATTTTACCAGCTGCCGCCTGATATTCATTATAAAGATCTGCATCATATTCCCTCATTTTATATTCAAATCGCATAAAGGTTCGAAGCGTGTCAGCGTTTTTTAACTGATTCGATAAAGAGTCAATCTGTTCCCAAGTGAGTGAACTCCTACATAAGCTGTCTAAATATATGTATCCCAAAATGCAATCGATGTTCATATCTGTTCGAAAAGTAGGTATTAGGCTAATTGGTTGAATAGATTGCCGGAAACATCCTGAATTGCTTGCTGAGCCCACAGGTCGTTGAGCATATGCAATATCTGCAATAAGACATATTAAGCTAAGACATAGGAGCAACACTTTTTTGCTTGTTGCTATTATAGGAGATACAAAAAAAAGTTTCATATGTTTAATTGATTCACTTCTTAATCTCAACAAATATACGCATTTTTTAAAGCGTTCCCATAAATATCACTCTATGATTTACCTGTTAATTAACAGAAAAAGAGAGATGGCCTTTTTAGCCTTTCGGAACGATTCCGCTCGAAGAAGCATTATCGCTCGTCGCGAAAGAATCGGTAATTCCAGAGTGATTTTAAGGAGGCTAATTCTCCGCGATTTGGGCAGAAAACCCCCTATTATTTGTAATTAACCCTAACGGAAAACTTATTTGAGACTTTTTACAGCTTCGTGTTCCGTTTGCTTAGCCCAGGCGATCAATGGCTAAACAAACTTTTACTCCAACTTTAAAGCCGAAACCATCAGGCGGCGGTGGACGCTCAAGCCGCTTCAGCCGGGAAATGCCGGTCAAGAATTTCGGTGTTCGCCTTAATGAGCAGATCAGAGTCCCCCAGATTCGCGTCGTCGATGAGAATGGCGCCTTAGGGGTGATGTCTCCTGCCGAGGCAATGAAGATCGCAGTCGAGCGTGGTATCGATCTCATCGAGATCGCTCCGAATGCCGAACCACCGGTTTGCAAACTGATGGATTTCGGCAAGTATCGGTACGAAATGCAAAAGC
>DASTAO010000345.1:0-3449 GCA_035712525.1 Kapaibacterium sp. (SeqCode) | reverse complement strand
GTCGAGGTTGTTTCAAATCCGGAGTTCTTAAAAGAGGGCGCAGCAGTTCAGGATTTCATGAAGCCGGACCGGATCGTAATCGGCTCCTCGAGTGAGAAAGCTATCGAGATCATGGAAGAGCTGTATGAACCGTTCGTTCGTACCGGCAACCCGATCTATACGATGGATGAACGCAGCGCGGAGCTGACAAAGTATGCAGCAAATGCTATGCTTGCCCTTCGAATCTCATTTATGAATGAGATCGCTAATATTTGTGATAGAGTTGGTGCCGATGTTAATAGTATCCGTAAAGGCATTGGCTCGGATGCTCGTATCGGTCCGCAGTTTCTGTTTCCCGGTGTTGGGTTTGGTGGAAGCTGTTTTCCGAAGGATGTTAGTGCTATTGTAAAAACTGCTGAACAGTTTGGTTACGATTTTGAGACCATGCGGGCAGTGCAGGATGTCAATAAAAAGCAGAAGAAGATCTTAGTAGAGAAGATTCTTGCCCATTACAACGGTAATATCAAAGGCAAGACCTTCGCAGTCTGGGGTCTTTCATTCAAACCAAAAACCGACGACATTCGCGAAGCCCCTTCGATCGAGATCATCAATGCGCTGATCGAGCACGGTGCAAAAGTGCAAGCTTCGGATCCGGTAGCGATCCCATGCACGATGAAAGTCCTGCCAGAGACAGATTCGCTCCAATATCGCCGCCGAAACCTGAAAGCACTTGATGGCGCCGATGCACTCATTGTTGTTACCGAATGGAATGAGTTTAGAAATCCGGATTTCAATCTACTTGCTTCATCGATCAAGGACAAAGTGATCTTTGATGGACGGAATATTTATGATCCTGAGAAAATACGCGAGCATGGATTATTGTACTATGGGGTAGGGCGGAAGTAGGAATTAGGGGTAATTCTTTTTCGTTGCACCAGAGGATGATGGATTATCGGGAATATATTACAGCCAACCCAAAGATTATGCTTGGTAAAGCCTGTATCAAAGGCACTCGCATAACGGTTGAGTTGATATTAGACCTACTCTCTCAAGGGGTGCCGATTTCGGAAATAATGACGATGTATCCCCATGTGCCGGAAGAAGGAATTTTTGCTGCGATCAGATATGCTTACGAAGCAGTTGCACATGAAGAGTTACTTGATGTAACGGAATGATCATTGCCGACGAAAATTTAGATTCAAGGATCATTTCCGACATCCGCGCTATTCCAATCCCAGTTTATTCGATAGCAGAAGAACAGCCGGGCATTTCTGATGAAGATATTGCTAAGATAGCTGCAACATCAGGGAAGATCATTCTTACCAGAGATAAAGATTTTGCTGATTTGGTTTTTGCCGAAGGGATGAAAGATATATCCGTCATCTTACTTCGCTATCGTAATGAGAATAGAGAACTGATGCTTTCTCATTTGCTCACTTGGTTGTCGAAAGATCCATCCGAACTCTATGGAAAGTTCATTACGATCTCGGAGCACCGCGTTCGAACTCATACTATTTAGTTTATGCCACGTACTCTCATCACCGGCGGAGCCGGATTTCTTGGTAGCCATCTCTGCGATCGTTTCGTTGCCGAAGGCCATGATGTTATCTGTATGGATAACCTCGTAACCGGTAGCGCTAATAATGTCGCGCATCTCTTTGGCAAGCCGAATTTTGTATTCGAGCATTACGATGTAACAAATTTCATTCATATTGCCGGCCCGCTTGATTACGTATTACACTTTGCCTCTCCGGCAAGCCCGATCGATTACCTCAAGCTTCCTATTCAGACGCTTAAGGTAGGCTCTCTCGGTACGCACAAGGCACTCGGACTGGCAAAGGCGAAGAATGCCCGCTTCTTGCTCGCTTCGACCTCTGAGACCTACGGAGACCCAGCCATTCATCCGCAGCCAGAAACCTACTGGGGGAATGTCAACCCGATCGGTATTCGCGGAGTTTATGACGAAGCAAAGCGTTTTGCCGAAGCAATGACAATGGCCTATCATCGCTATCATGCTCTCGATACCCGCATCATCCGAATTTTTAATACCTACGGCGAGCGCATGCGCATCGAAGATGGCCGCGCCATCCCTGCCTTCACAACGCAAGCGCTTCGCAATGAACCCATAACGGTATTCGGTGAAGGCTTGCAGACAAGAAGCGTCTGCTATGTCAGCGATCTTGTAGAGGGCATCTATCGGTTGTTAATGAGCGACTATACTAATCCGGTGAATATCGGTAACCCAGACGAAGTGACGATGCTCGACCTAGCAAAAGAAATTAAGTCGATGATCCCCGAATCGAAAAGCGAGATCGTGTTCAAGCCACTTCCGCAAGACGATCCGCAAGTCCGACAGCCGGATATTACACTAGCGAAATCACTGCTCGGTTGGGGGCCGACAGTAGATAGAAAAGTTGGGTTGGCGAAGACTATTGAGTATTTTCGGGCTGCATTGGGATGAACAAGCGGAAATTGCTTCTAAAGATTTTGAACAATCAGCAAAACGTAAGTTTTGCCGATTTCATAACTCTTGTCGAAGCATTCGGTTTTATTCGCAAAAGGGTAAACGGCAGCCATCATATTTATAAGTGTCCTGGAATTACCGATATGGTAAATATCCAAAACAAAAATGGTATGGCAAAAGCATATCAGGTCAAGCAATTCTTATCGATCGTAGAGCGTTACAATTTACAAGTGAACGAAGAATGAAAGATTACCATATAAATGTCTTTTATAGTGATGAAGATCACGGGTATATCGCCGATATACCTGATCTTACTCATTGTTCAGCTTTCGGAGACACCGCAGAAGAAGCTCTGCGAGAAGTTGAAATAGCAAAAGCTCTTTGGCTTGAGACGGCAAAAGCCGAAGGGGTACCAATTCCAGAACCCCGCTATAGACCCGTAATCTATCAGGCTGCCTGACAAGAGACTTGCCAACAATTAATACTTGCATCACAGATAGCGGAAACACTCTCCAAGACCTCTCCTAAGTCAGCACTGGCGGTTGATAAAACAGTGGGATTGACTAAGTAGAACCAATGCTAATCAAGTCAAAACAACGGGTTGCAGATCATGGGGAAGTATTTACTCCGCCGTGGCTTGTTGAAGCAATGCTTGATCTGGTCAAGGCTGAAACCGAGCGTATCGATTCGCGTTTTTTGGAACCTGCTTGCGGAAGTGGTAATTTCCTTGTAAAAATATTTCAGCGGAAATTGACAGCGGTCGAATTGAAATACGGAAAATCGGAATTTGAACAAAAGCATTTTGCGCTGCTCGCATTAATGTGCATCTATGGAATCGAGTTACTTGCTGATAATATTGACGAATGCCGCGAAAATTTGCTTGAGATATTTTCTGAGTATTTGCAGATCGATCCGTCCAATGATTTTTATCGCGCCGCAGACTCTGTGCTCTCGCTAAATATTATTCATGGCGATGCCCTTACCATGCTCGCTTGGGACGGCACAC
>DASTAO010000344.1:0-6621 GCA_035712525.1 Kapaibacterium sp. (SeqCode) | reverse complement strand
CGTATGGCCTAAGAAGAGATCGCCATTCGGAGCTCGGGCGATCGCCTGATAGTTTAAATTCGGCAAATTTTCTGCAGGAAATTGCCAGGTATTTCCATAGTCCTCTGAAAACGCAAAATGTTTCGAACCGGCATTTGCGATCGATACCCAAACTTTTCCGGCATCGTTCGGGTCAGTAACATAGTCAGTAATTGTTCCGGATAGATCTGAGGACTTTGTCCAAACGGCAGCAGTACCATCAAAAGCATCGCGAGTATTATAAACAAGCGATCCAGCTCCTGCATAGACAACATTTGGATCGGCAGCGGGTACGTGGACCGTCATCACCTGGCCACTAATTGTACTACTTTTTGTGATCGGATTTAATGTATTTAATCCATCAGTGGAATAATACACATTATCGCTACCGGCGATTGCAAGATAGGCGGGGTCACTTTCGCAAACATCATAGTAGACATAAAATGGAACAGCCTCGCTTAGGAGTTTGCTATTGCTTGGGATCATATTATCACCTGCCCTGTCCCAGGTTTCTCCATTGTTAGGAGATTTTTTTATATCTGCATAGACATAGGTGGAATAACAGGTACCATCACCGGTTTGAGAAACAAAGCTGCGGCCGCCATCACCACCTTGTGTAGTCTTAAATTGTTTTGTATTAGAATCGGTGGAAGCTTTATTAACTCCATTATCCTGCGCACCGCCCAATACAAAAGTAAAATCTTTATCGGCATCGCCACCCACGAATAGCAATGTGGAAAGTGTTCTGTTACAAGAAGTCCAGCTATTACCATTATCGGCACTACGGAATACACCCCCATCGGTTAATGCCCAAGCATAGGCTTGCCCATACGGAGAATATTCAAGCACATGGATATCGGCATGAACGAAATGAGCGGAGGTCGATGAATTTCTCCAGTCGGCAATTGGAGAATCAGACCGCCCATCCGAACCTATGAAATTTTTGCCACCATCCGATGTCTTGTACATATCCAATCCACCGATCAGCAAATAATTAGGATTTTTTGGATTCGCGGCACAAGCATTATCATACCATGCCTGGTTTGAAGTGTAATTAGCGCCACTCCAAACTAACGACCAGGTAGCACCAGAATCAACCGATTTAGCAAGTCCACGCGATGACGCACCGTTAGAATTACCGATCCCTGCATAGAGAACAATCCCGCCGGTAGATCCAAGACTGAGCGAAAGCGTTATCGTCCCTTTGCTGCTTATGTTTGACGCTTTATCACCACCCGGCCAGGTATCCCCTCCGTCGGTTGACTTGCGGATGGTGCCGTTGGACCCATTAGCAGCCCACATATTATTTCCGTTGTTCGGATCGATCACAAGCGTCGTCGTGCCGCCCACTGCTAAGACTTTTTTCCAGGTAAGGCCGGCATCAGTGCTGCGATGCACTCCATCTTCACCGGTAACAAAGATCGTCGTGGGAATTTGAGGATGCAGAAGGATCTGATTAACTGAACCTCCAATACCGGTTGAGCCATTCGTCGAAGCGATCTTTTTCCAATTTAATCCGGCATCGGTTGATTTATATAAACCATCACCGGTGCTCATCTCTCCATTACCAACGTACATATCGCCTGTTCCGGCATAGACAATGTTATCGTCAGTATAATCGACAGCAACATCGCCAATGGCGTTCGTTGCAAAGTCCTCACTCACATAGACCCAATTTTGTCCAAGATCGGTTGATTTATAAAGACCACCTCCACTAGTTGCAAGGTAGACCGTTCCAGTATGTTGTTTCGAGAACCCTAAACCATTCGGACGGCCACTAACGACACCACCCTGAGCACCACCAACCTTCCTCCAGGCCGGGGTCGATTCTTGAGCCATCGCAAAGAATGACTGCGGTCGGTGCATTGCCATGAACTGCTTATAACCTTCGGCGCGGGCTTTTACAAGATCTTGTTCAGGACCGGCTTTTTCCCACATAAGCCAGTATTCAAATGCCTTGTGCATATCCTGATGCTCTCCCCAATCCGGATCGGCAAAAGGAACTTGTTCTTTTTCTACTTCAACCTGGGCAAATACGGTAGACACAAAAAAAACCGCCAGCAGAAGCGGAGATAAGGATAGAATTCTTTTCATTTTAACGACTTCCAATATAGCAAAGATAGAACAGTTAACTCCGAAGAAGGGTTTTATCACTCTATACCAATAACACATCAATCAATATAATGTCTCAGATCGGCAAAACGATAGACCGTTCAAAGGAACCGTATAGTCTTAATTTCAAACATCATACAAGCGAATTAGAAAAAATTTCATCGCTTGCAGAACGAGTGTACCTTGGCGGTGGCAAATCCAATATCGAAAAGCAGCACGCCAAGGGTAAACTAACGGCTCGTGAACGTATCAACCTTCTTATCGACCCCGCCAGCCGCTTTCAGGAATTCGGCCTCTTTGCTGCATACGGAATGTATGAAGCAGAAGGCGGCGCTCCTTCGGCTGGGGTGGTTACCGGCATTGGGCGGATTGCTGGCAAACTGTGCGTGATCGTGGCAAATGATGCTACGGTAAAAGCAGGCGCTTGGTTTCCGATGTGTTGTAAAAAAAATCTGCGCGCTCAGGAAATTTCCATCGAGAACCGCTTACCCATTATTTATCTTGTCGATAGCGCCGGTGTCTATTTACCGATGCAGGATGAGATCTTCCCTGATAAAGAACATTTCGGCCGCATCTTCCGCAATAATGCTGTCATGAGCAGTATGGGTATCGTCCAGATAGCTGCCATCATGGGGCCTTGCGTTGCCGGCGGTGCATATTTGCCGATCATGTCCGACGAAGCATTGATCGTTGAAAACACCGGACACGTCTTCCTTGCCGGAAGCGCCCTCGTTGAAGCAGCGATCGGTGAGAAGATCGATAACGAATCGCTCGGCGGAGCTGCGGTTCATTGCGAGATATCCGGAGTTACCGATTATAAAATGCCGAACGATAAAGTCTGTCTTGAAACAGTCCGTTCGATCGTTTCGAAGATGGGTGATAAACCAAAAGCTGGCTTTAACCGAATTGCATCGGCCGAACCAAAATTTTCCGCCGACGATCTCTTAGCAATACTCCCCACTGCGACAAACAAACCCTACGATACTCACGAACTCCTCGCAAGGCTCGTCGATAACTCCGAGATCGACGAATACAAAGCCGGCTACGGAAAGACGATCGTTACCGCCTATGCCCGCATCGATGGATGGGCGGTTGGCATTGTTGCCAATCAGCGTAAAGTCATTAAAACGGCAAAAGGAGAAATGCAGGTTGGCGGTGTTATCTATTCCGACTCCGCCGATAAAGCCGCGCGCTTTATCATGAATTGTAATCAGGAGCTTATCCCACTTGTTTTCTTGCAGGATGTAACAGGCTTTATGGTCGGTTCACGAAGCGAACATGGCGGCATCATCAAAGATGGAGCGAAGATGGTTAATGCTGTCGCTAACTCCGTCGTCCCGAAGTTTACCTTCATGATCGGCAATTCTTACGGTGCGGGTAATTATGCCATGTGTGGCAAGGCATACGACCCGCGACTGATCTATAGCTGGCACAATGCACAGCTTGCCGTCATGGGAGGAGCACAAGCATCAAAGACTTTACTCTCGCTTCGAGTCGCTACTCTTGCCAAGACCGGTGAGAAGATCACCCCTGAAAAAGAGCAAGAGCTGCTGCAGGAAATTCAGAAGCGCTATGATGATCAATCGGGTGCTCTCTATGGCGCTGCACGCTTATGGACCGATGGCATCATCGATCCAAGAGAAACCCGCTCCATCGTTTCACTCGGCATCGAAATGGCTTCACATAATCCGGACATTCCAAAATTTAATCCCGGCGTGATTCAGACCTAATTCTTCCCCGCTGGTTTGATCATCACTGCAAGCAAGAAGCTTGCTGCTAATGCTAAGAGCGATCCGCTGCCGAACGCAACGGCCGCTCCGAATTGCTGATACAGAAAACCAAATCCAAAACTTGCCGGCAGTGCCGCCAATCCTATAACGGCATTAAAGTATCCGTATGAAGTACCGCGGTGATCCGCATCGACCAGATCGGCAACGAAGGCTTTCTCAACTCCCTCGGTAAGCCCATAGTATAATCCATAAGCAATGAACAGCATCGAGATAAGCATCGTGGAATCTGCAAAAGCAAACCCGAAGTACACGATGCCGTAATATGTCCAGCCAATGATCAGCATTTTTTTCTTGCCTATCTTATCGGATAACTTTCCGATGGGATAAGCAGTGAGTGCACCGACAAGATTAAAGGCTGCAACCAGAAAAAAGATACTTGCGGGTGCAAGCCCAAGCTCTGCCGAACGAAGGAGCAAAAAAGCATCGCTCGAAGCACCGAGACTAAAAATGGCAAGGATAATCAAATACCTTCCGAAGACCGGACTAATAGGCCCACTAAACCCAGTTATTTTTCCTGGCTGCCGGCTATGATGACGAACATTCTTTACTAACAGAGCAATAACAGCTACCGAAATAAACGATGGGACGATCGCGAGATAGACAAGAATGGTAAACGTATGCTCGCTGATGCGCTGGCCAGTACTCTCGAGTTCGCTAACTGCGATCGCTGCAATAAGCGCTCCGATAACAGCACCTGCAGTATCGAGTGCTCGCTGAACACCAAACCCACGTCCTCGATCGG
Source organism: Kapaibacterium sp. (SeqCode) (assembly GCA_035712525.1). Lineage (GTDB taxonomy): Bacteria > Bacteroidota > Ignavibacteria > Palsa-1295 > Palsa-1295 > JAFDZW01. Next base: position 1,959 of record DASTAO010000344.1, on the reverse strand, counting down.
TTGAAGCAACTGAATCCGCGATGAGTGCGTCTCGAGGTGCTGTCCGGACTCCCTTACCAGCCCGATCGAGAAACCTGCTTGCCAGCGGCATTGCAACTTTCGATTGAATGAGCAATAGCGGCCGAGCTATGGCGGTCAGAGCATATCCTACTACTGTAGGAGCTTTGCGTGTTTTGAATTTATCACTATACCACCCGGAGAAGATTTTCAATAGTGACGAGGTCGTATCGGCAATGCCTTCGATAAGCCCGACAACGGATGCCCCGACACCAAGCGTTGCCGTCAGAAATAGCGGTAATGCCCGCGCAACGATCTCGCCGCTCATGTCATTGAACATGCTCGCCACCCCAAGCCAAAGGATATTAGGATGCAGCTTAGATTTTTTCGTAGTACTCACTTTCGAATAGTTCTCAGTTTATGAGTTCTTAGTTCTCTGTAAAACAACAACCCATCACTCAAAACTAATAACTGAAAACTCCAACCGGTTGGATTTGACAGAAATAAAAAAGCCGATGTAAAACATCGGCTTTTCAAATCTAAATTTCCAATTACTACTTTTTAATCGGATTAGTCCTAATTACAATGAACCTTGGAGTATTACCTAGAGGGTCATAAGATCTTCCAACACCAAGTACTTCATATATTCCACCTGCTTTAGGTCTAAAAGTAAATTCAGGCAGTGTAATTACATCCGTACCGTATTTGATAGATCCTTTAAAGGTTACATCTACGTCTGCACTTACCGTGTCAAGCATAGATTGTTTTTCTTTCTTAATGGCTGAGAAAGTTTTGGTACCTTCTGTGCTATTATCTCTTGAAAGTGTCCAGGCACCGGTTGATTTTTTATAGGCTAGTGCTGCACTACCAACAAGAATTATTGCCTTACCATCGATCGGGGCATCCGGAATATTGAACGTAGCAACTCCAGCTGCAGAATCATACGGCGCTGCTTTCGTATTTGGCTTTTGTACAGCATCAAACACAACGATCGAATAGAGTTGATCGCTTGCAATAATCGAAGTATTAGCAAAGAATCTCATTAAGAGCGGATCATTTCCACTGGGCTGAGCACCGGTAGCTTTTACTACTTTAACGTACGCACCGGTGTATGGAACAGCTTTCGGGTAAACATTCTGAACTGAGTCAGGATTAAAGCTACCATCATAAGTTGGCACGCCTTGATACATCTTTACATTCTTAAAGTCATACGATGTATTATTATTAATGATGTAAGAAACACCAGTACCATCGCTGTATGGGTTTGTTAAATTCAGCGCCGGATCGGCTGGAATCATCGCATTGATGATATTAAAACGTAATGTCGTTGGAACTGGGAGCTGATCATTTCCGCCACTGTTATCATCGTAGATATGGATACGAAGAGTATCTTCGTTAGTTAATTGGTTCGTGATGGGATCGGGCTTGCGACAAGCCTTATTCTCAGGTCCATAACCATTGAAAGTTATAGTGCGGTATGAACCTGCTTCAAGAGAAACACCGGCGATACGAGCAACTACGTTATCGCTATTGTCAAGCACAAAGAAGGTTACAGTTGTATCGGTAAGTGTATCGATTGCATAATAATCAGAAAACTTCATGAATTCGATATCATGATTACCATTTAATGTGATTTCTTCTCCATGCAATGCATCGCCAATTCTCATCCTCATTGCCTGATATTGGGGCAATGTATTAAAGAAGCGGAAGTATGCCTTAGAAGGATTCTGGGCATTTGCCGGCGGGTTATCCTTTTTTAGGACATAATCTTTATCGGGAACATTATTTACATCGAAAATCGCCCAAGTCCATTTATCACCAGGCATCAATGTTATGGTCGCACTCGCAATAGCATGCCCATCATCTGTACGAGCTATAAAAAGATATTTCTGCCCTGCCCCGCGTCCCGTCGGTAAGTTATTGACATACGGAGTCGAAACTGCGAAAGTAAGCGAAGTAGGC
>DASTAO010000343.1:0-3190 GCA_035712525.1 Kapaibacterium sp. (SeqCode) | reverse complement strand
GTGGAATTTTGATAGTACAAGTGTGCCAAGTAGTTTGATATTAATTTCAATTCCAAAGTCGCTCATTCCAACCAATAGCGTGTCATTTAGTCACAAGATAACACCAATGTCGGTTTTTCCGAATCCGGCCACGCAAATGGCGACAATTCAGCTTAGTCATTTCTTAAATACCACAACTGTTTCTATAACTGATCCGGTTGGCAAACAACAGTTTATATATCCAATTGTAAAGTCGCCAGAACAATTAATATTGAACCTCAATATCTTTCCAAGTGGCACTTACCTTATTACTGTTGGCAGCGAGAGCCAAAAACTTACTATCATCCATTAACCAACGCTTACAAATGTTACCAGTGGTTAACCTTTTAGGATTTGATATTTGAACCTCCGACTCTTTATATAGCGTTATAATTCGATTAGAATCGAATTGTAATGTCAGTTACCCCAAAGAAAGAGTTAGCAAAGGCTTATGCCCCGCAGGATGTCGAGAAGAAATGGTACGATACTTGGGAGGCTGGGGGCTTGTTCTATGCCTATCGCCCAGATGAATCTCCTCAGGATCCCACCGGCCGCCGGGCTGTCGATAAGGCTCCGTTCGTTGTCTGTATGCCTCCGCCGAATGTTACTGGTATTTTGCACATGGGGCATGCCCTGAATAATACGATTCAGGATACCTATATCCGCTATCACCGGATGCTTGGTCACGAGGCACTCTGGATGCCAGGGACCGATCATGCTGGAATTGCAACCCAAACAAAAGTAGAAAAGCAGCTTAAGGAAGAAGGATTGAGCCGTCGCGACCTTGGCCGAGAGAAATTTCTTGATCGTGTTTGGCAGTGGAAGCATACTCATAGTGATTTCATCGAAAAGCAGCTTCGGGCACTTGGCTGCGGGCCCGATTGGCGTCGGTTTTGCTTTACGATGGATGAAGGATACTACAATGCTGTCATCGAAGCCTTTGTTCGCTTGCATGAGAAAGGCCTTATATATCGCGGTAAGCGAATCATTAACTGGTCCCCTCTTGCACAGTCGGCACTAAGTGATGAAGAAGTAATATATAAGGAGACTCAGGGTAAACTGCATTTCTTCCGCTACCCTCTTATCGACCGTAAGGCAGATGAGCCTGAATATATCGTCATTGCTACAACCCGCCCGGAGACAATGCTTGGCGACGTTGCGGTTGCCGTAAATCCGTTCGATGAGCGCTACCAAAAGTTGATCGGCAGAAAGCTTATGCTGCCGCTTATGAATCGGGAGATCCCGATCATTGCCGATGACTATGTCGATAAAGAATTCGGTACCGGCTGCGTAAAGATCACTCCGGCTCACGATCCGAATGACTTTGAGATCGGCCTGCGCCATAACCTGCCGCAATTGAACGTCATGTATCCCGATGCAACGATCAACGAGCAAGGCGGAAAATATTCCGGCCTCGATAGGTATGTTGCTCGCAAAAAGATCATTGCCGATCTCGAAGAGCTCGGACTCATCGAGAAGATCGAGGATTATACCAATTCGGTCGGCTATAGCGAGCGAGGCGGCGAAATGATCGAGCCATACTTGAGCGATCAGTGGTTCGTAAAAATGAAGCCGCTTGCTGAGCCAGCATTAAAAGTTGTCGAAGATGGACTCATCCAATTCCATCCGGAACGATGGATCAACACCTATCGTCATTGGATGACAAATATCCGCGATTGGTGTATCTCCCGCCAGCTTTGGTGGGGGCACCGAATCCCTGCCTGGTATGGTGGAAGTGGCGAGGTCTTTGTAGGACGCACTGCCGAAGATGCCCGCGCTAAAGCCGATGCTGCAGGATACACCGGCCACTTGCATCAGGATGAGGATGTGCTTGATACCTGGTTCTCGTCATGGTTATGGCCGTTTGCCACGTTCGGTTGGCCAGAAAATACCAAGGACTTGCAGACCTTTTACCCGGGCAATCTGCTTTCAACTGCCCCTGACATTATCTTCTTTTGGGTAGCCAGAATGATCATGGCCGGAATCGAATTCATGAAGGATCTACCGAAAGCAGATGGCTCTCCTCGTACTTCAATGGAGGATATAGTCCCATTCAAGCATGTGTACTTCCATAATATCATTCGTGACCAGATCGGCCGAAAGATGTCGAAGTCACTTGGTAACTCCCCCGACCCGATCGATCTCGTCCAGAAGTATGGGACGGATGCCGTTCGCTTTACCCTACTCTATTTAGCTCCGTTGGGTCAAGACGTTCGCTTTGGCGAGGAAAGCTGTGAACAAGGTCGAAACTTTGCTAATAAGCTTTGGAATGCTACCCGCTTCGTGATGATGAAGCGAGACGAATACCAGTCAAATAAGAGTGAGCCTACGTTTGAATCGGAGGATACTGAGCTGCTCAATTCGACCAGCAACGAGCCGCGAATTCAGAGTAATACAAAAACCGGGTTTACAGCAAAGCCAGCTACAACTCTTGCCGATAAGTGGATACTTTCAAGAGCAAATAAGACGGCATTTGGGATTAAAGAATCGCTTGATAATTATCTTATAAATGACGCCACAAAAAAGCTTTATGACTTTATTTGGAAGGATTACTGCGATTGGTATCTTGAGGTCGTTAAGCTCCAGCCAGAATCAACCCTGCTTGCAGTAGAGATCCTTGAAGGTATCCTGCGAATGCTTCATCCGGTAATGCCATTCGTTACCGAGGAGCTATGGCATGCATTAACAGGAAACGAGGAATCAGTACTTATCGGCCAAGACGATTATATCACCTCCGACGAGGGCAAGATAGACCCTGAGGCTGAGGCAGATTTTGAGTTTATTCAGAAGATCATCGAGGCCGCTCGCCTTTTAAGGGCTAATGCAAAGTTGACCCCAAGCAAGCCGGCTAAATTTATTCTTCGCCTCAAAAACGATAGTGACCATTCCCTATCCAAATCTGCCCGCCTTATCATTGAGCGGCTATGTCGTGCCGAAGCACTTGCGATCGAGGTTGACGGCGGTGGTGAACTTTCCTCAAATGAGTATTCGTCCGAACTACTGAGCGGACGCGGCCAGATATTCATGAAGCTCGAAGTCCTCAGCGCCGAGGAAGCTGCCAAAGAGCAGGCCAGAATTGCCAAAGAGCGCGAGCGTGTTAGCAAACAGTATCAATCATTGCTTTCTAAGCTTTCGGATGATAATTTCGTCAGTCGCGCTCCGGCCCATATTA
>DASTAO010000342.1:0-4237 GCA_035712525.1 Kapaibacterium sp. (SeqCode) | reverse complement strand
GCACTTAGCCGTTGAATACGTAAATCATAAAAATTCTAAATTCGGCTTGAGCATTGCGTACGACCATCTCTTTAGCTTTGGTGGTTGGATCGAGTTGCTTCAGGATCACCTTCGCCTCGAACTAGGATTTACAACTCCACTTATCCGCGATCCAAAACCGTGGGAGCCGGATAACTTCTTCTCGATCACCCCACGCTTTTATTTCTAATTTAGGGAAAGGAAAACGACTAACATGAACCGTAATCTTTTCACCCGAAAGGCCTATATGAGACCATTGATTGTTACTGCGTTTGCGTTCTGTTGCTTCCAATTTGCTGTTTCATCGAGCATTGCTCAGCCGAACCAGCAACAGCAGCAACAGCAAAACACGTCGCAGGTTAATTGGCAGGATGAACTTCGTGCTGCCCAGGAAGAAGGCCGGGCATTAAAGACCATCATCTCGGCGATCCAATCGATCGATACTGCCCGCCAGAACGAGCTTATTCAATATATCGTCACCGATCGCAGTGTCCGCTCGCGTGTGATCTCTGCCCTTCGTAAATCAGGCCGCGACATCGCACCGAATACGAATGCCGATCTTATCGTCACCCAAAAACCCGGAACCCGTGAAGCATTAGCCAGTGGTGATTATAATACTGAGGTTGAGCTCCTTCGTATTGTGATCGAATCGGTTGGCATATACGGGGCTCCGACGATCAAAAGGATTTTAGGCGAAGATCTGTATAACAAGATCAATAACCGCAATGATATCGAACATACTCTGATCTCATCGCCTTCGCCGCAACAGCGCATTCAATATGCAGCGATCAATGCATCGCTCTTCGGTGGGGATTTTATTTTCAAGTCAGGGTTTGGTATCGGTGTCGTTCTTGGTAATGACTATATCGGCTATCCATACTGGTTACCAGGCAATGTTTCGATCCAGGGTATCATTCATAAAGAGAAGACCGATGCTCGCTTTGGTTTGAACTTCCAGCTTGGTGAGGCCGGTATCACTCCGTTCTCGATCAGTGGCGGATTTAATATCAAGAACCGTAAACTCGAAGGTACACAAGGCTTTAATGCCATGATCAACCAAACACTCGATGTTTTGCAAAATAGTGATGCTAAACTTGGTGTTGGTGGCGAATTCTTCCAGGCGTTCAATCCTTCGATCAATACCCTTTCTGGTCGTGCCAGTGGGCCATTTGATCCGCAATACCGTACTAACTATGTATCCGGACAGACTCCCGGTGTAAAGAAGGATAGCTTATTTTATCTTTCGCTTTCTACTCATGCTTGGGTAAGTTATTCGTTCGGTGGGGCAGTCAAAGGATTAACGGTGCAGGTTGGTGCCGGAACGCATCGTGTTAATGCGATAACGATCGGTGCGGCGAATGTAAAACTCGAAGATCAGCCGGGTTACTTTGATGTCGTTCAGGCAAAGTCATTCGATCAGTTCGACCCGATGGTAAAAGTACAGTATAACCATGGTGGCAGTGATGGCTATGATTGGGGCGTAAGCTTGCAATATTGTAATACGATGCTTGCCGATGGATTTATTCAGATCTTTAATTGGCTCGATATCGAAGCAAAGTATTCGGTTGTCGTTGGCCGCGATCCCAAAAAATGGGAATGGAAAGATTTCGTAATGGTATCGCCGGTTCTCAGATTGAACTTCTAATCAGGACCTAGTAAGATTATAGATGATAAGGGCGGCAATAGCCGCCCTTTTTATTTTATAGTATCCTGAAAATCCTTTTATATCCTGTAAATCTTGGTTCAGACACTTACGCAAACCGCTCAATAAATTGAATTACCACCGGATCAGTAGAAGCTTCAAGCTCAGCAGGTGTCCCGTCGAAATACACTCTTCCCGCATTTAAGAATATTACTCGTTTAGCGATCTGCTCGACCGTGATAAGATCATGCGTAACGATAAGATTTGTCGATTTATAAATATCGCAGACATGGCGGATAAGATCATCGATCTGATCGCTCGTAACGGGATCAAGCCCCGTAGTCGGTTCATCATAAAATAAATACTTTGGTTTCATGGCCAGCGCCCGCGCAAGGCCGACTCGCTTCTTCATGCCGCCGGAGAGCGACGATGGCTTTTGATCGAGAATATTCCGGAGGCTCACCATCTTCAACGCTTCTTCGGCAATAGCTCGGAGCTTCTCATGATCGCGCTCCCCATGTTCCCACAAGCCGAGCACGATATTCTCATATACTGTCATTGAATCGAAGAGGGCAGCACTTTGGAACAGAAAACCGATCTTTCGGCGCATCTTATAAAGTTCTTTCTCACTTGCAGCGGCAACATTTAATCCATCTACCGTCACTGTTCCGGAATCTGCTTCGAGCAAGCCAATGATATGTTTTAAGAGAACGCTCTTTCCGCACCCAGATTGCCCGATGATCGCAACCGTCTCGCCTTCGGTGATCTGCATTGACACCCCATCGAGCACATTGCCCGCCCCGAATGACTTATGAATGTCCTGCAGTTCTATCATGTTAAAAGATGATCGTCCAAAGGATGTAATCGAGGATGAGGATCGTCGCTGATGAAAAGACGAATGCCCGGATGCTCGATTGCCCGACACCTTCAGCTCCTCCACTGGTACGCAATCCGATATGGACTCCGATGATCGCCGTAAAGCTGCCGAAGAAAAACGATTTGAATATTCCGGCGAAAACATCCTTCAAATGAAAATACCGCTGGACACTATCGAAAAACATCTTTGAAGAAATGTCCAGAAAGAAATTCGAGACCACAAAGGCACCGAGCAGAGCGATCGTATTAGCAAAGATCGTCAGGATCGGCATCATGAATGTTGCTGCCAGCACTCGCGGAGTGGAAAGATACCTAATCGGACTAATGCCAAGGCTTTCGAGTGCATCGATCTGTTCGGTGACTTTCATCGTCCCAAGCTCGGCAGCGATCGAAGCTCCGACACGCCCGGCAATGACAATGGCGGTTAGTACAGGCCCAAGCTCGATAAAGATAGCTCGGCTGACTGCCGAGCCGATGAGGCTATAGCTTATCAATCCCTTGAACTGGTAAGCAGCCTGCCAGGCGCTGACCATACCCGTGAAAAAGCCGATGATAAGGACCAGTGGTAGGGAGCCGGTGCCGATATGCTCCATTTGCTTAAAGAGCAATTGCCGATCCTGCGGGATACTCGTCGTAAAAGCGAACGTCCTGCCAAAGAGGCGAGATATCTCGCCGAATTCGGAAAGGAAATTCAGAGTCTTACGACCGAGATATTGGATGGGGTTAATCAAGCCTTAATAATAAGCTCCAATAGTAACAGTTCCAATCGGGGCTAAGTGCTGAGTTCTCACTGCTAAGTTCAATGTTTTCAGTGCTCAACAATTACAGTCCTTCTCTTAATAGTACGGAAAAATGAACTTGTTAGATTTTACGGACGTTTTCCACAACCTCACTTTATAAGTGAAAATCAGGGACTTTCGTGTACTGAATGCAGGCCGAGAGGTTTCATTCGCTCCGGGAAGTTCTAAGCCGGTGCCCGTAGCTCAGCTGGATAGAGCATCAGCCTTCTAAGCTGAGGGTCGTTGGTTCGAGTCCAACCGGGCATGCGAATGGAAGGATAAAGGCGAAAGGATAAAGGATAAATTTGAATGTTATTCATCCTTCCTCATTCATCCTTCATCCTTCATCCTTCATCCTTTGAGTTTTATGGCGGGATTAGCTCAGTTGGTTAGAGCGCCAGATTGTGGCTCTGGAGGTCGGGGGTTCGAGACCCCTATCTCGCCCAGGTTTCGCTGTTTACCGACAGCGAGTTTTTTGAAGAAAAGCCCTCGATGATGTCGGGGGTTTTTTGTTCAGGGTTTGGGGTATTGGGTATGGGGTTTGGAATATGGGACTGAAAACATATCGCGATCTTGAAGTCTGGAAAATAGCAATGGATTTAACCGATGCTGTTTATGATGTTACTTCTGAACTTCCAAACAAAGAGAAATTTAATATCATCAGCCAAATGGAACGTGCTGCTGTCTCGATTCCTTGTAATATCGCTGAAGGATACGGACGAATTCATCGCGGCGATTATGTCCACCATCTTTCTATGGCTCAAGGATCACTCCGTGAAGTGGAAACGCTGTTGGTTCTTTGTGTGAGAAGAAAATATATCTCAAGAGATCGTGTAAAACCAGTGTGGAAGCTCGCTGAATCGACGGGCAAACTACTAACAAAACTTATTCAATCGTTACGAGATTAACAAATGTCTTTATA
>DASTAO010000341.1:0-2793 GCA_035712525.1 Kapaibacterium sp. (SeqCode) | reverse complement strand
GGGGAGAAGGTGAAAGGTCAAGGGAGAAAGGTGAATCATGGTGCAAAAGTATTTTTATTTTGGGTGAACACTTTCTCTGATTTATGCTTATATTAGTAGATAACAAATTTGCCGCTTGATGATCATTACTGCCGCCCTGGAGCAGTTCCTCGACTACCTCAAACATGAGCGCGCCGCAACCGACGGTACCCTCGCGACTTACAGAGCCGATCTTGAAGAATTCGCTGCTATCCTCACGAGTGAAGGCCTTGCGCTTAACGGAACCCATGACGATCTGTATATCCTTCGCGAATGGCTTGCCATTCTATCCGAGCGCGAAACGAAGACGGGCGACTTAGTTGTCCGAGGATCGATCGCCCGTAAGCTTTCGACCGTGCGGTCGATGCTGCGGTATTTAGTTAACCAGGGTACGTTCAATTTTAACGCTGCGAAGCTTATCAAAAGCCCCAAAGGGGAGCGGCGCCTTCCGACGGTGGTATCCGAACGCATAGCCGATACCGCGCTTTCAGCGCCGGATCCCGGAAATGCTGAAGGAATCCGCGATGCGGCGATACTCGAACTGCTCTACTCCTCAGGCTTGCGCCGAGCCGAGTTAGCTGGCATAGATATTGCTGACGTTGAGATAGAGGAAGGAACAGTACGCGTGTTGGGTAAAGGCAGAAAGATCCGAATCGTACCGATAGGTACCAAAGCCCGTCAGGCGATCAAAGCATATCTCGAACATCGCAGCGAGCTTGGGACAAGCCGAAATCCGAAAGCATTATTTTTACTCTCGAATGGCAAACGGATGACACCGGGAATGGTGTATCATATAGTAAGGAAGTACTTCTCTTCAAGCGATATGACCCGTTCGCATCCTCACATGCTCAGACATTCGGCAGCAACTCACTTGCTCGATCATGGCGCCGATATCCGGGCGGTGCAGGAGATACTCGGGCATTCATCCTTGCGGACAACCCAACGCTATACGCATCTTACCCTCGATAGATTAAAACAGGCGTACGACACTGCTCATCCGCGCAGCGAAGCGGAGTAAGATTTTCGTTCATTAATATATAACAATAGGAGAAATAGGAATATGAAGATCCAAATCTCGAACCGTCATGACACGGCTCATCCGAATATCAAGACAATGATCGAATCAGAACTCGGCGAACTCTCATCGCGATATGAAATCTTAGGTGCCGATGTGATCCTCGACCGTGAAGGGAAGGAAGCCACTCAGAGCTTATTTGCAGAGGTCAACTTAAAGCTCCCGGGTACAACGCTCGTTGCAAAGGAAAAATCGGAGAAGATCGAGAAGTCGATCGACCTGGCATTCAAGTCACTGCAAAAACAATTACAGCGCCATAAAGAGACACATTTTTCCTCGCAGGAATTACGGCGAACTTCCGCGAAGATAAAAGCATAAGATTGAATATCAACAAAGGCGGTTTCATAACCGCCTTTGTTACTTTTGAACGGTTAGGTTTGCTATAGCAGTAGTGCTCCCTGCTTCGATCAATAGAATATAACGACCTGAGGCAATTGAAGTCAGATCCATTGTATAAGTGCCACTTTGCTCAATAGGAATAGTTTTCTTCACAATAATATCTCCCTTACTATCCGAGATCGAAACGACAGAGGAATGAGTCTTCATTGGCTCATATGAAATGCTCAAGGCAGTTGATGCAGGATTTGGTACAACGGTAAGAGGAATATTATTTCCTTTCAGAGCTGCGACGCCGTTTGTAGCAATGATGATTCTTCGTAATAGTCTTGTCTCGATATCGGTGAATGCATTGATCGTCCTGCAATCATTCGAGACGACGATCTTCTCAAGCTCAACCAGTGCAGCCGGAGCGCTTGGATCATTCAGGCCAATGAAAATTACCCGGCCAAATGATTGCTGTTTAGTAAGTGGTAATCCTGCCGTATCGAGAAGAGTGACTTCGAGTTTATCGGCTTTCATGTTTACCGATCCCACCGACCAACCATTAGGTGGAATAATATTCTTAGCACCTAAGACATCGATCGTTTTCGAATCATACGAAATAGAGTAGGTGATCTGATCAGGTATAAGGCCGATTAGTGGAGATGATTGCGGGAAGGTAGCAGCAATTTCAACACCGGTAGTATCGAATATTTTTATGGCTGCAGTTGGCTGGGGCACAGCAAATGAAATGGAGGATGTTGCTGCTGAGGAAATGCCACCATTAATAGTATCGATTGCTTTATACAATTTATTATCTTTCCCGCCGGCAAAAATTATTGTTCGGTTACATGAACCTGGAAGGACTGTAAAATAGGTATCGTTAAATTGATTCGGTCCGCCGATCCATGTCCAACTTGATCCGCTATCGACCGAGCGGTACAGGCCGCTACTCGGGCCGGGCGGATATTGCGTTTGAGTATAGAGTATATTCCCGACACCGGAAACCGCACCAGTCATTCGTACCGGAAAACTGAAGGTAGTCTTCCAGGTTTTTCCGAAGTCAGTCGATCTATAGAAATTCGTAGTGGTACTCAACGGTCCATTCGACCATCCTTCCGGAGCTGCAAAAAAATTTGACGTCCCCTTTTGTGCATAGACAGACCAAGACTCCATATTCACATCAGTCGCATTCCAGGTCTTACCTCCATCTTCAGTATAATACCATGGGTTGCCCGCTCTGAAACTGGCGATCAGAACACCATGAATATCATCGGAAAAATCCATGCCGGTGAGGATATCATTTTGCGGTGGAGTAAAGACATCCTTAAAAGTATTTCCATTATCGGTCGAGATTCTGATGGACTGATTATAAAAATCCG
>DASTAO010000340.1:0-17249 GCA_035712525.1 Kapaibacterium sp. (SeqCode) | reverse complement strand
TGTTGCCAGAGTCGAGGATCTCTTAAGCGGCGATGAAAAAAGCGATTATGAAGTCGATGATCAGTTAGCTGATACTGATGATCTGCCACAAGTTGATTCATCTCGAGGCACACTTCGGTACATTGTCCCATCGCTTGCATCCGGATTTATTCTTCCTCCGGAATCTAAGACCGTCATATTTACCGAACACGAGCTCTTCGGCCGTCGCCAAGAGCGTGGTGCCGCAAGCCGCAAGCGCAGTTCACGTTCAAAGGGTATTTCACTTCGCGAACTTCGAGCCCTTAAGCGCGGCGATCTGCTCGTTCACGAAGATAAAGGTATCGGCAAATTCATGGGGCTCGATACGATTGAAATTCAGGGAGCGCGTCAGGAAGTTGTCCGCCTTCAATATCGTGATAACGATGTGCTGTTCGTGAATCTCGATTTCATTGCAAAGCTTTCGAAGTACTCTGCTGTCGAAGTTGATGCTGAAAGTGTGAAGCTTTCCAAACTCGGTTCTGCCGAATGGGCTCGCACAAAAGCAAAAACAAAAAAACGGCTTAAAGACATCGCCCGCGATCTCATTGCCATTTATGCACGCCGCAAGAAACAGCTTGGCTTTAAGTTTTCCGAAGACGATGTGATCCAGAAAGAAATGGAAGCGGCTTTTTTGTATGAAGATACTCCTGATCAGGCAAGAGCTGTCTCGGAAGTAAAGCACGACATGGAAACCGGTGCACCGATGGATCGGCTGGTTTGTGGCGACGTAGGCTACGGCAAAACCGAAGTTGCCATGCGAGCCGCGATGAAAGCGGCGATCGATAAGAAGCAGGTCGCCGTGCTGGTGCCGACGACTATCCTTGCCGAGCAGCACGAGCGATCATTCTCAGACCGTCTCGAGCGTTTTGGAGTAAATGTCGATTCGATCTCGCGGTTCAAATCGACTAAGGAGCAAAAGGAGATCATTGCAAAACTCGGTGAAGGAAAGATCGATGTGCTTATCGGAACTCACCGACTGCTTTCAAAAGATGTTGGCTTCAAAGATCTGGGATTACTTATCATCGACGAGGAACATCGCTTTGGCGTCGCTGCAAAGGAAAAACTCCGTTCGCTTCGTGCTACGGTCGATACTCTCACGCTAACGGCAACTCCTATTCCGAGAACGCTTAACTTTTCGCTTCTCGGCGCTCGCGATCTTTCGGTTATCGAAACACCACCGAAGAATCGTTTGCCCATCATAACGGAAATTCTTACCGAACTCGAAAGCGAAACGATCCGCAAAGCCATTGCCCGCGAGATGGAGCGTGGCGGGCAGTTGTATTGCATTCACGACAAGGTATTGGATATAGAATTGTTTTCAGCAAAGCTCAAGCAGCTTGCGCCGAAAGCTCGGGTCGGGATCATTCACGGACAAATGCCGGCGACGTTGATCGAAAAAGGAATGAGAGATTTTCTCGAGCGCCGCATCGATATCTTAGTTGCGACAAAGATCGTTGAGTCAGGCCTCGATGTACCCAATGCCAATACCATTATTATCAATCGGGCGCAGAATTACGGACTTGCTGAGCTCTATCAATTACGAGGCCGTGTCGGTCGTTCGAATGAACAAGCCTATTGCTTCCTCGTGACGCCGCCGGTAAAACAGCTTTCGAAAGATGCTCTGCGTCGGCTCGAAGCCATGGAAGAATTCTCTGAACTTGGCGCCGGCTTCCAGCTTGCAATGCGAGATCTTGAAATTAGAGGTGCCGGTAATCTTCTTGGAGCAGAGCAATCAGGCTTTATTAATGAGATCGGATTCGAGCTTTATCAGAAAACGCTTGCCGAAGCAGTAGAGGAATTAAAAGAGGAGGAATTTAGCGATCTCTTTAAGGATGTCCCATCGACGACCAAATCGAATCCCTTCATCAGAAAATTTGCCGCTGATGATTCGGATATGGTGAAGATCGTGCTTGGTGTCGATGCCCTTATCCCGGAGCACTACATCGAAGACGATGCCGAGCGATTCTCCTTTTATCAGCGGTTCGCAAAACTAACGACGCAGGATGAGCTCACCGAGTTAACGAAAGAACTCAAAGATCGCTTCGGGCCGATACCAGAAGAAGTCGATAACCTTTGTCATATCGCTGCGATCAGATCACAGGCAATGAAGCTTGGCCTAAAAGGCCTCTCGGTTGATGATGCTTCTCGCTCGCTAAGGATCATTTTACCTGATGAAGACCAGAAGGATTATTATCAACAGTTCTTTCCGAGAATCCTCGATAGCTTCAAAACATTGGGTGAAGATCGCGTTCGCCTTACCCCCGATGGAAAGAAATTAAGGCTACTCGTCAGGCTCAATACCAAAGAGCGCAATAGAAACAGGTTGATGGAGATACTAGAAATTCTTGGGGCAATCGTCGAAGCAACAACAAAATAGAATTACCGATATAAAGAATGTTCGACAATATATTCACGAACAGCATCAGGGACTAATCCTTCTATGCTCTTGCCGCTATGAACAAGCTGACGGATCTGTGTTGAAGAAACATCGATAAGCGGGGTATCGAGCATGATCATCTGGTCGGTGAATAAGGAAGTGATGACGAGATCACTGGAGCGTTTCCAGACGACGATATTGCAGAGTTCAACAATTCGCTCGGGTCTGTGCCATTTATGAAAGCTCGCAGCATTGTCGGCTCCGATGCAAAGAAATATTGTCTCCGGATTATATTGTTTTCGTATTTCCTCCAGCGTATCGACAGTATAAGAAACACCGGGACGATTAATCTCTATATCAGATACTGAAAAAAGCGGATGATCTTTTACTGCTAATGAGGTCATTGCAAAGCGGTCCTGAGCGTTGCTATGCCCAACTTCCGATTTCATTGGATGCGAAGCGGCAGGAACAAAGAGCATCCTGTCAGCTTTCAAAATGCTAAGTGTCCGCTCGGCAAGGGTAAGATGCCCGAAATGGGGCGGATCGAACATTCCGCCAAAGATAGCGAGCTTCATCGATTATTGCTTGCGAAGAATGAGGAATTCCGTACGCCGATTCTTCTGCTTGTTCTCCTCGGTATCGTTCGCAGCGACCGGTTTTGTTTCGCCATAGCCTTTTGCAGTAATGCGGGCCGGCGTGATGTTCGAATGAGAAAGCAGATACTCGCGGACAGCATCGGCGCGATCTTGTGAAAGCTTTAGGTTGTAAGCCGACGTACCAACACTATCGGTATGACCTGAGATCTCGATGCGAACCTTGGTATTCTGAGCAAGGAATTTGATAAGCTGTTTTAACTCCGGTATCGATTCAGGACGAAGGGTTGCTTTATTAAAGTCAAAGAAAATGTTATTCAATTGGATCGGAGTCGAAGCAGCTTGGTTTTTCTGATTCGTGTCTTTAATGGTTGTCGTTGCGATCTCACCACTGGTATCAAGCGGCATTAACTCGATCTTATAATTGATCTCGTTATATTTTGAGGAATCGGGAACACTGAAATGCTGCGAAAAGAAGGTATAGCTTGTAGCTGTTGCCGTTACACCATACGTTTTTCCGGCAGCAACCGGAAAATAGAATTTACCGGTGGTGCTATTCGAGAAGTACGTGCCAATGGCTTCATCTTTTTGAAGATCGGTCAGCTCGACTTTTGCTCCGAGCGGTTTGCCGGTATGCTTATCGGTTACCATTCCGCTAACAAGTGTTACTGCATATGGCATGAGGTTTTTTGGCAGCTTACCTTCATAAATATCGAGCCCAGTCTTGCCGCGTTTGCTGGCATAAAAGATCGTTGTGCCTCGTGCCGGTATCGATAAGAACTCATCGTCGCTCGCAGAATTGATCGGTGAGCCGAGATTAATCGGCTCACTCCAGGTACCATCGGTCTGTTTACGAGTCATGAACAGATCATGCCCACCATAACCCGGATGTCCGTTCGATGAAAAATACAAGGTAACACCATCGGCAGCCATAAATGGTGACCGTTCGCTATAAGGAGTATTAATGGCAGGGCCGAGATTAATCGGAATGCCCCAGGTATTATCCGTATTTCGGTAGGCCACCCAAAGATCTTCTGAGCCTTCGATCGAACCAACTCGCTTACTCGAAAAGTAGAGGGCGTTTCCATCCGGAGAAACTGAAGGCTGGCCATCCCAAAGCGGTGAATTAAATTCGCGGCCAAGATTTTTCGGGTGGCTCCAATCGCTACCGGTCAGGACGCTTTCGTAAATATCGCAATCTCCATATCCATCAGCGCGGCGGCAGAGCGAGTAATATACTTTCTGTCCGTCAGGGCTAATGCCTGCTGCACCTTCGTCATCGACGGAGTTAATGGGGGCAGGCAGAGCAACTGATGCCGTCCAATTTCCTTTGTCATCTTTTCGGCTGGCGAAAATATCGTCGCCGTAGTCTTTTGTCTCGGAAAAAACGGCAGTGTTTGTAGAAGGGCGGCGAGAAGTATAGAATAATAAGCTGCCATCGGCGGTGATAGCCGGTGCAAAATCGTCGTACGCTGAATTTATATCGCCGCCGAGCTTTACCGGCTCATCGGTATTCTTAGGCTGCTTTTGAAGTTCGATACTTCTTGCCATTACCGATTCAAGAAAATCGGCATCACGAACTGCAGCAGAATCTTCGGCAATCAGCGGCTTCATGCGCTGCAGGAATAATTTGTAGTAGATTAGCGCACTATCGAGCTTGTGTAGGACTTTATAATTAAAGCCAATATTGTAATAATTGTAATCGTCGAAGTTCGGATCGAGGGCAATGGCGCGGCGAAGAAATTCGATGGCACGTGGATAATTATGAAGCTTCTGATACATTGCCCCAATGCGCTCGACCGGGTAGGGGTATTTCGGGTCGGCTGCGATAGCCTTGTTGTACTGATAGAGCGCTTCGGCAAACTTATCCTGCTTTTCCAGTTCGAAGCCATAGCGGCTTGCCTCAAGCGCTTCTTTCTTTTGCGCAAAAGCTGCACTGCAAGCGCAGAGTAGAGAACATACTATGATAATACAAAATCTATTCATCAATACTTTATTACCCTTCCTGCTCTGGCTCATCGCTGCGGCGATCTTCGATACGGACTTCGAGCAACTCCCGAGGAGTTCTTGAGATAACAGTAAACAGCATACCATCGGACGATACCGATTCGTTCTCTTCCGGAATATGTCCGGCAAGTTTGGTCACATACCCGCCAAACGATTCATATTCATCGCTATCGGGGATCTGGAAGTCTGCAAAGGCCTTTTCAATATGCTCATTGGCATCTGATACGGAAAGGGTGGCTGAAAGTGTCATCGACTTATTTAGGGCATCATTTATGACCTCAGCCGGCTCCTCATCATATTCGTCATTGATCTCACCAACGATCTCTTCGATGATGTCTTCAAGGGTAAGAATGCCTGCGGTACCGCCGAATTCATCGATCACGATCGCCAAGTGCAGCTTTTTATGCTGGAAATCGCGAAGCAATTCGCTGATAAGCTTCGTCTCAGGTACGAACGTGACCGGGCGAAGGATATCATAGAGTGCAATAAGATCGGGATGCTCTATAAGCGCCAGAACATCCTTCGAATATATTACACCGACAATGGTATCGAGTGTATCCTGAAAGACCGGTAAGCGGGTATATCCCTCGGAGATGATCTTATGGATAAGCTCCTCGCGTGGCGTATCCATTGCCAACGCGGCGATCTTGGTTCTCGGGATCATTACTTCCCGAACTGTTTTTTCCTTAAAGTCAAAAATATTTTCGATCAGCTCGTTCTCGGTTTTGTCGATGACACCAGTGCGACGGCCTTCTTCAAGCATCACCAGGAATTCATCTTCGGATACACGCGATTCGGCAAAGCTTGCCTGATCCTTAAACGGCTTTAAGGCAACATTCGCCAGTACGACAGGGAAGTGTGTGATCGGCTTGACTACCTTTAATGCCTTTCTAACGAACGGAGCAAAGGCAAGTGAAAAGCGAATATTCTGATGTAGCGCGATCGACTTAGGGATAAGTCCCCCAAGCGTCAGAAGCAATGGAGCAAGGATCATGATCGTCAGCACAAGTGCGATAGCATGTGCTGTCGTCGTATTAAAGATCGAAATAGAAGTGATCAGATCGGCAATTTCTTCGAGGCCGATGAAACTTGCAAACGTTGCAGCAAGAATTGCCGAAACAATAGTGCCGCTTTGAACAAAGGCAAGAAATTCTTCCGGTTGTGATTTTATATCGAGGATAGCTTTCGCATGCCGACGGACTTTTGGCTTTTCATCAGCATCTTCGAGCAATTTTTTTACGACCGAACGGCGCACCGTAAGGATGCTTGTTTCGATCATCGAAAAGATACCGAAGACGATGAGCGAAAAAATGACGAGAACGATCTCGAGCGATAACGGCAGCATTACATCCGATCCGGAGCGTTAACACCGAGAGCGGCGCAACCCGCGCCGACCACGTTCTTTGCTGCCTGTGCCAGCGCTAATCGTGCCGATTGGATCGGTTCAGGTTGCCCGACCATCCGACAATCGTGGTAGAACTTATGGAATTGTGCTGCCACTTGCCGTAAATATTCGCAGATGTGATGCGGAGCCGATGCTTCGGCAGCACGCATCATCAGATCGGGGAATTGCGATAGTAATTTTATTAGGGCGATCTCCTGAGGATGAGTCAGGACAGAAAGATCGGGGCTTGTGAACGAAGTATCGACTCCTTGTTCCTGAGCAAATCGGAGTATGCTGGCAATACGAGCATGAGCATACTGTACATAATATACCGGATTTTTTTCCGATTGATCTTTAGCCAGCGCAACATCGAACTCAAGATGCGAACCAACTGCACGCATGTTAAAAAAGAACTTCGTTGCGTCGGTACCGACATCGTCGATGAGCTCATCGAGCAGATAATTTCCGCCACTGCGTTTTGAAAATTTAATGACTTCTTCACCCGAAACAAAGGAGACCATCTGGTGGATGATAACCTTCACTTTATCTTCGGCAAAACCGAGTGCCTTTACCGCAGCTATAACATCGGGGATAGTAGCAATATGGTCCGCACCAAAGATGTCGATAATGTGATCGTATCCACGAGAAAGCTTGTCACTATGATAAGCGATGTCAGGCAAGCGATAGGTCGGTTCGCCGGTTGATTTGACGATCACACGATCTTTATCAAGTCCCATTTCGGAAAATTTCATCCAGACGGCGCCTTCGCTATCGTATGCTAAGCCTTTCTCTTTGAGTAGCGCAACGAGATCCTTGATTTTGCCGGTATCGTAAAGCGATTGCTCATTAAAGAAAATATCATGAGCTAACCCAAGGCGAGTAAGAGTCGCTTTTATCCTTGTAAAATTTTCTTCTTCGGCAAATTTCTGGAATTGGACGAGATCAGCATCGCGAAAACTATCACCATACTGTGCGACCATCTTCTTTGCAATGTCGATGATCTCGACGCCGTGATATCCGTCCTCCGGTAATTCGATCGAATCGCCAAGCTCTTGCAGGTAGCGGACTCTTGTCGAGATGGCAAGATTGCGCATCTGGTTACCGGCATTATTAAAATAGTATTCCCGTACTACGGTATAGCCGACAAACTCGAGCAAATTGCTTACAGCAATACCCAAGCAGACCTGGCGTCCGTGACCGGCATGAAGATTTCCAGTTGGGTTAGCGCTAACCCACTCGACATTTACCGTTTTGCCAGTATACTTTTTGGACTTCCCATAGTTCACCCCTTCGTCGAGAATATTCCTGACGATCTCGGCATACCGCGATTGCGAAAAGCGGATATTAATAAATCCCGGCCCGGCGATCTCAAGCCCTTCGATCCAGCCTACTTTTCCAGTTAGCTTGGAAAGGATATCTTCGGCCACCGATCGTGGTGCCTTTTTCATCGGTTTTGCGAGTTGAAGGGCGATATTCGTCGCCAGATCGCCATGATCTTTATTTTGAGGAACAGAAAATTCGATCTCGCCCGAGAACGACGGATCGATCTCGGTAATGGCGGCATGAAACAGTTGTTGTAATTGGTCGTCCATTACGTAGAGGGTTCAAGCGTCCGCTTCTTTGCGGTAAAAACTCACGAAACCTAACTAACGCGGATTTCGCTTGTAATACTCCTAAACTATTATTTTATAGAATTTGCCGTTATTTGCCAATAACGACCACAATTGGTTGGCGATAACTTAATTTTTCCGATTCATCGTGAATATTCTTGTCACCGGCGGAGCCGGATTTATCGGTAGTCATATTGCAGACGCATTCATCGGCGAAGGCCATTCGGTTACCATTTTAGACGATCTTTCAACCGGCAGAGAAGCCAATCTTAATCCTGCTGCCAAATTCGTAAACGGTAGTATTTGCGATTCTCCATTAGTGGAAGAATTATTTTCATCCCATCAATTCGATCTCGTCGATCATCATGCGGCTCAGATCGATGTACGAAAAAGCGTTCTCGATCCGGTAAGCGATGCTACCACCAACATCGATGGTTCGATCAATTTGCTCGAAGCTTCGCATCGTCATAAAGTGAAGCATTTCATTTTTGCTTCGACCGGTGGTGCGATCTATGGCGAACAGGAATATTATCCTGCTGATGAAAAACATCCAACGCGTCCGGAATCACCCTACGGTGTGGCTAAGCGTTGCGTGGAGCTCTATCTTCATTTTTACAAGAAAGTCTATGGGCTTTCGAATACGATATTTAGGTACTCGAATGTATATGGCCCACGGCAGGATCCCAAAGGCGAGGCCGGAGTAGTTGCGATCTTTTGTAACGCTCTGATGCAGGAGCAACAGGCTTTCATTTATGGTGATGGGACACAAACGAGAGACTATGTCTTTATCGGCGATCTTGTTCAGGCTCATATTAAGGCGCTTGATCATATCGGTGAATCGGATACCTATAATATCGCTACCGGTATTGAGACTGATGTGAATACAATCTTCACGACACTTTCAGGTATTCTAACGAACGGTAAAGCTCAGCCGATATATTCTGCTGCTCGTTTGGGGGAATTGATCCGCAGCGTCTGCGATCCGGCAAAAGCAGAACGAGAATTAGGATGGAAAGCTACGACCAGTCTCGAAGACGGCTTAAAAGCAACTGTAAAATATTTTAAGGATACTGTGAAATAAACTGTTCTCTCAGGGTACGACTATTTTCACCGCGATTACCGACTAACCACAAGACATGCTTCGGTCTGCCGGACTACTCTTTCTCATACTGCTCATAGCGAGCTGTGCTTCGATCAAAGCACCTCCCGGTGGAGAAGAGGATAAGACACCTCCTCAGATCGATACGACCTTTCCTGCTCCGGGACAGCTTAATGTTTCTCGCACTCCCAGGATTCGCTTTTCTTTCAAACATAACCTCGACCGTACGAGCATGACACAATCAGTGACCATGACACCGTATATGTCAGGGCAGGTAAAATTCGATTGGTCCGGGTACGATGAAGTCGAATTACAATTGCCGGATACACTCCGTGCAAATACTACGTATATCGTTACGATCTCAAAAAGCCTTAAGACCGAACGAGCCGGTACACTTGCCGAACCGTATCAACTAATCTTTTCGACCGGTAACCAGATCGATACCGGAATGCTTTCAGGGCAGATATTACCGCCTCTCTCAATGGGCGCACCGCCCGATCTAAAAAATGTATCGGTATTTGCTTACGATATTTCCATACTCAATCCGGATACGTTGCACCTAAATCTCGTGAGGCCGGATTATCTTACTGAGCCTTCGAATGATGGTAAATTTTCTTTGCGGGCTTTAAAGGTCGGGCATCGCTACCGATTCTTAGCAGTAGTAGATGAATTCAGGAATAAAGTATACGATGAAGGTATCGATGCCTATGGTATGCCGGCTGGCGATGTACTGCTTGATCAGCCGAACCTTACCGGAATATCAATGCGGATGATGCCGAAGATCGATACCGCGAAACCCCGGTTACAAGATTATGAAGTCATCGATGCCCATCATATAAAGGTACGGTTTACCAAGATTCTTGATAGTGCAAGTGTTCGCCCACAAGGATTTATTCTTCGCGATAGTATTTCCGGCTCGGAAATTCCTATCATTGCAGCGTATCGGGAGAATATCGATAAGAAAGGCGGACTGGTTACACTTCTCGTCGATAAACTTGCTCATGGTAAAACTTACATATTGCAAGCAGAACCTTCCTTCGTAACCGATCTTTCGAAAACTCATCTCGATAGTCTTAAGGCATCGCTCTCAGTTGTGACGAGGGATATGCGCGATACTTTTGCGGTGCCTAAATTTAGTGGGCTTGGCTTCTTCGATAGTACCCGAGGCTTTGCGCCGGAATTCGATCTGTTCGTGTCGTTTACCGATGCAGTCGATACAGCCTCGTTCAAAAGTGGGATGCAGCTAACTGATTCGACTGGCAAGCAAATACCTTATAGTATTACCTGGCTCGATGGTATACGGGCAAGAATAAAAGCATCTCTTTTGCCGAAAGCGTTTTATCGCTTCACCGTATCTCAATCGGCTATTAAAAGCCCGGTTGCCATGCCATGGTCAAAACTAAAAGATACTACGATCCTTACCGGCTTCTTTACCGGTGAGGTGACGGAGTTCGGGACGGTATCTGGCGAGATACTTATTTCAGATAGTATATTGCACTCAGGACATATCGTTATCAGGTTGGTAAATGAGGATGGTAAAGTTGAACGCATGGTGCAGCTTCCGAGTGGCGTTAAAACGTATCAATTCGATAGGATAGCAAAAGGAAAGTATCGCGTTCAGGCCTGGCTCACCAATCGCTCCGATGGTGAGTATGAAGGTGGCACACCGATGCCACTTAGGTTTGCTCTGCCGAGTGGCGATTATCCCGATCTTATCGATGTGCGTCCGAAATGGACGGTTGAGCATGTCGATATTACTCTGCGTTAACCAGCATCCGTATTCATGCAAAGTTTAAAACGAGCTCTTACCCTTTACCCGACAACAGCGATCGTTATCGGAGCAGTGATCGGCTCCGGCATTTTTGTGGTGCCGGTATCAATGGCTGCTGTTCTCGGTAATGCTCCTTTAATGTTATTGGTATGGGTCGTTACCGGCATCATTACATTGTTCGGTGCCCTGACACAGTGTGAGCTCATCGGCCAGATGCCTCGTACCGGTGGACTCTACGAATACCTTCGGGAGATCTATGGTGATTTTGTAGGCTTTCATTACGGGTGGGCGAATTTTATGATCGCCGGTTCGGGTGCGATCGCAGCGATCGCCATTATCTTTGCTCAGTGCCTTGGTACGTTCGTTACATTGCCGGTTCTATTTCCATCGCTTGCCGATGCTCCGTTTCATCTCCCGTTCCTAGGAGATATTTTTCCGTTCAAATTATTTACCGAGAAATTAATCGCTGGCTCACTTGTCATTCTATTAACCTGCATAAATGTTCGCGGAGTAAAGATCGCGGCAACATTGCAGAGCATTTCGACTTCGGCGAAAGTGCTCTCATTACTTGGCATTTGCTTCGTAGCATTTGTGCTTGGTTCGAACATGGGAAGTACCGCCCACTGGAGCGGCATAACAGAAATGGGTAGATCGCTTTCATCCTGGACACTGATCGGTGCGATCGCAACGGCAGTCACAAAAGCTTTCTGGGCCTACGATGGTTGGGGAAATGTTGCCTATATCGGCGGCGAAGTAAAAGAGCCACAGAAGACATTGCCGAGAGCGATCATCTTAGCGACGCTCATCTTTACCAGTTTATACTTTCTAATGAATCTGGCCTACTTATATATATTGCCTATTGATGTTATTGCAAGCCTGCCAAATGCACAGGTGGCAACGGCTGCGGTAACGGCTGTTATCGGTGTAGGTGGCGGGGCAGTGATCGCTGCACTCATTATGCTTTCCACATTCGATACGACGAACTCCGGGGTACTGACAAATGCCAGAGTGTACTTCGCAATGGCAAAAGATAAACTCTTTGTTCGCCAAGCCTCGACAGTACATCACAAATTTCAAACTCCGAGCGTTGCGCTTTGGCTGCAATGTTTGTGGTCGCTTATCTTATTATTCAGCGGCTCCTTCGATCTCTTGCTCGATATGTACATCTTTGTGAATTGGGCACTGTACGTATTAATGGCAGCGGGAGTGTTTGTACTTCGCCGTCGTGAACCGAATCGTGAGCGATCATTTAAGGTACCGGGGTATCCATTCGTCCCGGCGATCTTTGTGCTGTTCGCTACAAGCTATGTTGTGATCACACTGGTGAAAGATATTAATGGGTATAATGATGGCTCACAGCCGATCATTAGCAGCCTTGCCGGTGTCGTATTGGTATTGAGTGGATTGCCATTTTATTATTTCTGGAAGAATAAACGAGCAGTAGAAATGAAAGAGGAGATGAAGAATGCCTAATGTTGATATTCTCGGTGTCGCAGCTCATCCGGATGATGTGGAGTTATCCTGTGCCGGTACAATGCTTGCTGCCAAACAAGCTGGCAAGCGCACCGCAATAGTCGATCTCACTCTCGGTGAGCTTTCAACCCGCGGTACTCTCGAAACACGAGCCCAAGAGACTGAGATCGCATCGAATGTTCTCGGTCTTGATGCGAGATATAATCTTGGCCTTCCGGATGGTGGCGTGGAGCCGACAAAGGAAAATATCCGCAAGCTCGTAAAATATTTCAGAATGTTAAAGCCGACGATCGTATTAGCCCCGCATTTTTCCGAACGGCATCCCGATCATGAAGCAACAGCCGAGATCGTGCATCAAGCTGCTTTTTTTGCCGGACTGGCAAAGATCGAAACGATCGGCGACGATGGCAAGCCGCAAGAGCCCTGCCGTCCGCTTCTCGTGTTGCATTTTATGCAGACCTATGTCTTCGAACCAAAACTGATCGTTGATGTGACTTCGGTCTTTGAGGATAGAATGCGTTGTGTACAAGCCTATGGCTCGCAGTTCGGAAGAACCGAGGGAGGAAAAAAGATCGACTCAAAAGAAAAAGAGACGTTCCTGACTCAAAGTGGATTTTACGAATGGATCGAAGCCAGAGCCCGTCACTATGGGATGCAGATCGGCGCCGAATATGGCGAGCCCTTCTGGTGTCAGGGTGCCGTTGGCTTGAAGGATGTGTTTAGTGCTGTTACGAAGCGAATAGCGTAATTGCTTGTCTGAATCAGAATTCTCAGGATTTTAGAATGAACAGAATTCTTAATGGAAAAGGACGAATTGACATATAATGTAATTGGCTGCGCAATGGCTGTTCATAATACTTTAGGCAACGGGTTTCAGGAAGTTATTTATCAGCGTTGTTTGGCGATTGAGTTGGAGAAAAAACGGATTAGCTATGCCCGTGAAGTAGACCGAACGATTTATTATGAAGGCAAGGATGTGGGGACAAGGCGAGCGGATTTTATAGTTGAAGGGAAGCTGGTTTTAGAATTGAAGGCCTTAGCTGCTTTAGAGGATGTTCATTTGGCTCAAGCTAAAAACTATCTGGCAGCATACGGTTTTGATAAAGGATTGTTGATCAATTTCGGTGCAAAAAGTTTACAGTACAAATTGATCTTTAATTCAAATAAGCGGTATGATAGATAACATCCCATTATTAACTACTCATATAATTCTGTACATTCTAAAATCCTGAGAATTCTGATTCTGACGGATAATGCATCGGGCAGCAAAAAAATATCGTTTTTTGATTTTCCTTCTGGCGACGGTTCTGTTTTCCTGTTCGCAGCCTCCACTCATTACTCATTCCGACTGCGAGGTGCCTCCGCCTGAGTGCAAGCCAGGTAAATCGACAGCCAAAGGTATTGACACTTCAAAGATCCAGCCAGGTAATTACCGATACCATATCGATCTGCTTCCAGCTCCGATCAATTCAAACGGAAATGATAATGCACTCAGCTTCTTACCGGATCTTGTTTCAACCTTTAGTGGCGAACGAGCATCTGATGGATCGGAAAATGGTAAAAATGCGAAAGGCTCTGTAACTACTCAACGACTCTTTTCGGCAAGATTACTTCCCGATCTTCACTTTGATGAACTCCATGAGCTGACATCCGGCCAGCCATTTGAGCATATCGGTGCAGCAACGTATTGTGCCGCTGATAATCGGATATACTTTACTGTTAAAGCGCCAAATGATGATCCGAACGATTACGATCTTTATAGCGCCCGGGTAATTCAAAAGAGCCGCGAAGTTCGGATTGAAGATGTTGCTCCGCTGACTTCGCTGAACAAATCAATAAATTTTGATGGGCAGCCAGCGGTTTCGAAAGATGGGCTGATCGTTGTCTTTGCCTCCGATCGTGCCGGTGGATATGGTGGTGTCGATTTATGGTATAGCAGCCGCACAAGCATCTCAAGTCCGTGGCAAGAGCCGAAGAATATGGGGCCTGTTATCTGTTCGCCGTGCGATGAGATATCTCCATCGTTTTCATCAGATGGAAAGAAGCTGTACTTTGCTTCGAACGGTCATGAGACGATCGGCGGGTACGATCTTTTTTCGGTTGGTATCGAACACGATTCAAAAGGCGGCGCGCAAAATCTTGGTGAACCGATCAATACAACCTCGGACGAGATATTCCCCTACGAATTGAGCGATTCTCAATTCTTCTATGCATCGAATCAACCGGCAGAATTCAGTGGTAGAAATCTGTTCGTCATGCGCCGTACCAAGCTCTATGATTTGCATGGTATTGATGTCACCGAGGTAACGCCTGCCGATACCATACAATTAAAAGGCAAAGTAGATCTACCAAAGAATTCCGATCAATTGCCTGAGGTATTTGTGCGCGATGTTGCCAGAGATACTGAGATAGCCCGAAAGCAAACTGATACAGCCGGTAATTATTCCTTCGATCTTGAGAAGGGAAGGCAATATGATATTGGTGCGGAGGTAAAAGATAAATTTTACGATGTGCACCGAGTCGATCTTCGAAAACCCAAGGATAGTATTATTACGATACAGCCACTTTCAGTCCCGGATACGCTCACGCTTCGAATCAATTTTCCGTTCGACGACGATTCGCACCCCTACGATTTTGTGATCGATGAATCCGGAAATAAGACGGATACAAAATGGCAGACATCGATGGATCTCTTAGCTCGATCGATAAAGAATAGCTCGGCATCGCTTGAGAAAGTAATTCTCTATGGCCATACCGATTCGCTTGGTACCGATGAGTATAATAATGCATTGTCGCAACGCCGAGCAAGCTTTGTGGCAAAACAGCTTCAGGCGCGAGGTATTCCGGCAAGATTATTTACGATCGTTCCAAAAGGCAGAACCATGCCGCTTGCAAGGGCGGCTGGAGAAAGTGACGATACATTCTATTTACGATGCCGCCGGGTAGAGTTCATAAAAGTGTTTAAGAAGGAGAAAGTACGATGAAGTGTATTGCCTTGGTAATACCACTGCTGCTTGCTTGTATGTTAAGCAGCTGCATCATTACCCGCACGGAATATGATGCCTATACTATTACTGTTCGCGATACGCTGGTAAAGGAACGGGTACAGAATGCTCCGGGTACGGATAATGGCGTGGTCTTTCCGTCTTCGAGAACAACACGATATTATCGCGAGACTCTTTCGTACGATTCAACCTATGAGCGGTACTATCCTGCCTTTCTTAGATATGGCGGCCTTGAATTTGCAGGACTGATAACCGGAGCAGCAGGCCCTGGTGTTGGGGCGAGTGTCCTTGGAGTACATACCATAGCTGACTCAAATCTGATAAAGAATCTTGTTGCTCCTAAAGAAAATACCATTTTCAAAGGCAAACTATTCCGAATCATGCCGGTTGAGTACCGTCTGCGCTGGTTTGATGATGCACCGGATTGGACCATCGGCTGGAGTTTATATGAAAGCCTTCAGCAAAACGATGATGGTGGCAATACCCTTCGAAGTTTTGCTTCGAGTATTTATATTCGAAAACGCTACTGGTTTCGCACTAAGCCCCCATATCTTTTTGCGGCGCCGTATGTCGGCTTAAGCCTCATTCCGGATCTCTATGTAAATCTCGGTGGTGAGCTTGACTTCGGTTCGTTCGGTGGATTTAATCTTCGGGGATATTTAGGTGTCGCAAGAGGGACAAATTGGTTTGCTGCCGATCCGCGGCCGATCACTACTTTTTATACTGGGCTTGGCGTCAGCGCGCTTGACTTCGTCAATAAAGTATCCGAAACCCAGCAGGAATGGAAGGATTATCAGCATTCTGCAACAGAAGTATCAGTTGCCGAGATCGATATCCTCGATGCCTTTGCCGGTTATAAAAATTTCTTCAGTAAGAAGACCGGATTGCCATTTACCGGATTAAGCATTCAGATGGCAACGGCGCAATTCCCATTGGGAATACTTGATGGGAAATTCTGGGCTGGAACAACGCTATTCAAATTCTTTGCCTTAGGATTCGAGCAGTCGCTTTTTAGCGTGTTGCCACTTCGGTTCGGATATCGAACCTATTTGCTTGCTGAAGATCTTACGCTCGAGCCGTTCATAGAAGCAAATTACTACCCCTCATCATTCATTAATCTTGGGGCGCGGCTAAAGCTAAATACTTTTAGAGATGTAACGGTAGGGCTAATCGGCGGCTTTGCTGCCGGTTCAACGGGGGCCTTTTATCCGAGGATATTAACTCAGGATGGAAGCATCATTAAAAGCAGCTTAAGCTCGCTTTATCTTGGTATTTCGATCGGCCTGAAGGATAGGTATAATACACCACAGCATATTAAAGACTTGGAGCAACTCCATGCGAATGAATAAGCTCCTTGTCTCTCTATTTTGCTTTTCACTGATCGTCTTAGGCTGCGATCCGGAGCGGTTTGCGATCAAATCATATCAACCGATCGATTGCCGAATCTATAGCGATTTCCATTTAGTACACTCGTTTGCGGACGGTTTCGTTGTCGATGGGGGCGGTGTCGTCGGCATGCAATCGTTATATCATACGCAATACTATTTCGAAACCTACATTACCCATATCGGTAATTCCGGATTCAAAATACTGCTGCGTCCGAATGTGCAAGAGAGAATAGTCGATTCCGGCTTGGTGCTTAGTTTTACTTCGCCAGGCGGCTTGCGCCTTGATTCAGCTGGTAAGACTATTCAGCAGAATACATCATTTCATTTCCCTGACTCCACACCGGTCTTTGTTACTATTTACAATGAAGAGAAATTCTTACAAGTTACCGTTGGGTGTGATACGGTTGTAAAATATTTTGGGGCCACCCTTGCCTCCGATGATCTGGTTGTTCAATCCCTTGGCGATAGTCGGGTCCGAGTACAGAAGGCCGAGTGGTACAAGATCAAATTCCACGAAGGCGACG
>DASTAO010000339.1:0-2870 GCA_035712525.1 Kapaibacterium sp. (SeqCode) | reverse complement strand
GATTGTTGTCGATATAGCAACAGGATTTGCACTCAACTGAATATAGGTGGATGTTTCGGCATCCGGATTGACGCTTCCTGTTGGAGCTGTAGCGTAGCTAACAGATTGTGGAGTTTGTGCCTGATCAGCATTAATAGAGGCGGAAGTGGGACCTGCCGTTATCCAACTGTATAAATAGGTTGTAACTTTGCTTATTTCGATATTCTGATACGTAGTAGTACGAGTTGATTTTTGAACCATACGAAGTGATTGCATTGTAGCACCGGGAATCATAAGATTTCCATACCCATCGATAGTAGATTCATTTACATTTGTAATCACAGCTCCCGGAAGACCAGCGGGACCGGTTACCGTTGAAGTGCTTTGCCAGCTTGTTTGATAAGTTAATGGAAATTTATAAGTCTGAATGGGCGGCACGTAACTAGCCAATTTAATTGGGGTATTGCTGCCAAGTTGGGCAACAGTTCCTAAATCGTAATATCCCGAAGCGTCTAACTTCTGAAATGTATATATACTAGTATCACCCATAGTCACTTTGGTTACATGTGTTGTACCAGCAAAATCGGGATCGTTTGCCAATGGCGCACTTGCGGGTGGTATAAGTGTCAGCTGAGCACTTGTAGATTGCTGTGTATAGGTTCGAGTGCTGAAATCCCATGTTTGAGCAGCCCCCGTAGTTGATATAAGGGTTGTTAATCCCGTAAGATCGGTTGAAGAATATGATTGTCCAGTACCTAAACTATGAGCAGCTTCAAATCCGTCCGAAATTGATCATAGGTAATAGTGATCTGCGAAAAAGCCATTGATGAAGTAATCAACAGCAACAAAACAGTAGCAATATATTTCATACGCGCGAAAGAATTAGTGAAAATTACACTGTTAAGTACAGCAATATCATAACAGTGGTTTGAGTCAGGATATTCACTGAATATCGTCAATTCCAGGCATTCAGATTGATCTCATCGAACGGGTGATCTGTTTTAATGAGCTTTTGTAAGTAGTGCTTGTCTTTTGATTTTGCTTTTTTACCATCAAGAAGTTTTTCGGCTATATCTAATAACTTTCCCAATCGCTTAGCATGTTTCTTAAATCGCCGTTCGGAGTAATCGGCTGCGCTTGATGTCGTGATAAGGAATTGCCAATCGCTTGATTCGAGCAGTAGTAATTCGCGGGCTGCTTGTGTGAGTACTTTGGTTAAGAAGGTTGAAGCCGTTTGCGAATAATAGGACTTGATATCCTGAAGAAAACGATCTTCAAGCGTATAGATCTCTTCCCACATCCAGGCTACTTTTTGGTTGAGCCAGACATAATGCCCGCCGCCTTCGCCCCAGGAGCCTTCAGGTAATGCAATTACTTCGTACGAACGCTTACGCTCGTCAATCGAATCGGCACAGTTAGTAAGGCGGATATCAGGATTTGTGTTTAGCTTCTCGATTATCTTCCCAATAAAAGTCGGTCCTTCAAACCACCAGTGGCCGAATAGCTCGGTATCGAATGGGGAGCAGACGATGCCTTCAGTACCTGTTTGAGATAAATGCCGTTTAAGATTTTTATAGATTAGGCTGATAAAGTGATCGGCATGGGCATTCAATCGTTCATCGGTCGCAATTGGATCGTAGAGTTCTTTATCGGCGAGATCGACATTTGAATCACTAATGCGCCAGTAGCGTAGCCCGGAATTATGGTGTTTCTTATGAAACTCCAGATATTGCGGATCGCCGGGATATCCATTTTCAGCCGACCAAACCTGCTCGGCAGTTGTCCGATCCCGTGAAAATACAACCGGCTGTACCCCCTTTAGTTTTCTAAAGGTGGATTTAACCCCATAGACTTCAGCAAGCGATCTATCGGAATGGATTTCATGGCGTAATTGAAACTGCTTCCATTCCTGATCGTGGCGAATAAAGTGGTGGCGATCAGCGAAGAAGCGATTATACGTGCCCATCGTGGCTCCACCTCTTGTAAGAGTGCCTTCGACAATAAAGTACTCAAGGCCAAGTTCGGAAAGGATCTCTTCTATACCTGCGCGTTCTGTTTTATACGGGCTGAAGCGTCCGGAATCAACTGGCGGAGTCCATTCATATCGCGGGCGGTATGCGCATTCCGGAAGCCAAATGCCTCGTGGTTTTTTACCGAAATACTTTTGATGGGTATTGATCGCGATCCTGATCTGAGCACGAACATTGCTATCGTCCAACAGCAGCGGTAAATATCCATGGGTTGCGGCGCAGGTCATTGCATCGAGACGCCCGGCATCGCTATGGCGTTTAAAAGCAGCGACGAGGTTCCCGTCATACCAGTTCTTGAATGCGCGAAGTGCGGAGCTATAATATTCTATCCAATACTCGGCAAGCGGAAGATAGTCATACTCTTTAGTATGATTAAAATAATCGATGTCTTTTTTTGCCAGTTCGATCCGCTCGTTGCAGTAGTTGCTAAATACTTCCTGAAAATCCGGATCAACAAGCTGTTCTAATAGGATAGGGGAGAAATCCATCGATAACTTTACCCGGA
Organism: Kapaibacterium sp. (SeqCode); assembly: GCA_035712525.1. Classification (GTDB taxonomy): domain Bacteria; phylum Bacteroidota; class Ignavibacteria; order Palsa-1295; family Palsa-1295; genus JAFDZW01. The sequence continues at coordinate 356 of DASTAO010000339.1, read as the reverse complement.
CATTTTGTTCGGCAAGCCGATCGAGTAGGCCAAGGATCGGAATGTAGCATTCGGCGGCAGCTTCACAAAGCCAATCGGAGCCAAACGGCCATTTGCCATGATGCAGGACATACGGCAGATGCGAATGAAGTACGAATGTAAATTGGCCGAGCACGGTATTCGGATTAAGTAAGTAAAGCTTTGCGAATAACGTCTTCCAATAGCTTGCGTTCCACTTTCGACATTTTGTTTATAATAGGGAAATAATAATCTGGTGTTACCGGAAACCTCAGCAATGGCTGTTGCGTTTACACACCGCTTCAATTAACACCATTCCTGAGTAGCTCAGTTGGTTAGAGCATCTGACTGTTAATCAG
>DASTAO010000338.1:0-6407 GCA_035712525.1 Kapaibacterium sp. (SeqCode) | reverse complement strand
GAGTAGCGTCGATGGTCGGTCGACTTGTTTTTCAGGGAGCTGAGCGCGAAGAACGCTTGCAAAACAGGAGATCGTTAGCCAGGAAAAAAGCAACAGTAATGACTGCCGCCGATGGCGGAGCATCACAACTCTAATCATTGTTCCCGTCAGCGCGCGGATCATAGGGTCTGGCGTAGCTCTGCTCTAATTACAACCCACCCCTACCTAGAAAGTTCGCCGATTTCCGAATTCATCATTTCGAGATTTTTCATCCATTTTAGCGGTATTTTTGCAAGTGTTACTTCTTCTATTTCGCCCGTTGCTGCCGATTATCCGTTCGATCTTCATAGCCGCCATAAGTGTCTTTTTTGCCGCCTCTTGCCTGGCGCAGGAAACCGATTCCGTTGAGACATCCTCATTCGAAAACAGCAAAGTATACCACGTCCTTTTCGATTCGACACTCGCAAGTAGAACGCCGGTGCTTATCGATACCCATGCCGACGTTTCACGATATACCGGTGGGATGACCGACATTTATCTCAGGGGTGCCCGAAGGACGTTTGATCTCATCGATAGTAATTGTGCGATGCAATTTGTCGATATTCGCTGCAATGAAGAACCACAGTATGCCGAGATCGATCGTATTGCAGACGATACGGTTGAAGTTTCGATCTACCGCCGCGATCAATCAACCGGATCAAAAAAAGGGCCGGCAGATTTTCATCATGTGTTTGATGCTGCCCATACCAGCGAGATCAGGCTGCATCTTGGCGATGATGATGATTATGCCATTGTACGGGGTTCGGTCAATTCAAGCATTCTCGTTCGTGTTATCGGCGATCAGGGCAATGATGAAATGGTCGATAGCTCCCATGTCATGGGGCACGTCCTGCATATCCTTCCAATAAAAAAAGACGAGAAGAAGACGATCTTTTACGGTGAGCCGAGTGAAACCAATTTTATTTATTCACCAAGCACCGAAGTCAGGTCGATCTCACCGGAACAAGACTCGATCTACAAATCGGAATTCCGTCGCGATTGGGGGCATGGGTGGAGATATTATCCGAAACTCGGATATACAACTGACGATGGAGTAAAGATCGGCGGTGCGGTATCGCTCATCAACTACAGCTTTCTTGATAATCCCTGCCGCAGCATCATGACTTTGCGCGCCATGCTCGCAACAGCTCACATGCGATACAAGATCAGCTACGATGAGTGGTTTCCGCAAGTGTTAGGAGGATCGTTTTCAGTACTTGCAGAAGCATCAACGCTTGACCGGCTATCCTTCTTTGGATATGGCAACGAAACGAAGCTTATTCAAAGCGATTTTGAAAATGACAAGTATTTGGTGAATGAACATCTGTACCAGGTCATGCCTAAATACTCGGTCGGTATCTTTGAGAATACGACGTTCAATGTTTCGACCGCATTGCGATATATCAATACCGATTCCAATGCTGCTCGCGATACCACCTTTCTTCGTCGTCGCCATCAATATGGTGTAGGCTCACAACTTACCACTCAGCTTTCTTACGGCATCGCCTTCGATTCGAGAGATGAAGCAAGAGCTGCAACAAAAGGTATCTATGCCGGCTTCGATAGTCGTTGGACTCCTGAGATCCTGGACAATTCGTATGCCTATACAAACTTGCATGCCGATATTCGTGCCTACTTAACGGCCACGATCCTCACACCCATCACCCTTGCGTTGCGAATCGATGCTAATAAGATCTTTGGTGAACATCCGTTCTATGAATCGGCCTTTATGGGTGGCGCATCGAGCTTGCGCGGATTTTACCGCGACCGGTTTGCCGGCGAGGGATCCTACGTCGGTTCGGCAGAGCTTCGGATAAAACTTGCTTCGCTTAACGCTGTGGTACCATCGACACTTGGGTTACTCCTATTTACCGATGCGGGACGGGTGTATATCGACAATGATTTTTCGAATACTTGGCATACCTCGTTTGGAGGAGGGCTTTGGTTTGCTCCGGTTTCACCCGAGCATACGATCGTTCTCACGGTAGCTCATTCCGAAGAAGCAACGCAATTATATCTCACGACAGGCTTTGCCTTCTAAGTGAAACAGCTTAAACGATATGCTGCTTTCTCTCTGGCAGGCATTATTGCCGGAGGATTACTTCCGGCTATCATCTATGGATTTCCGAGCCGCTCGATTCTTAACGGGATGGTCGTCGGGTTTGTGGTCGCGTTTACCTTAGCGGCGATCGAAAATTCTTCGCTTACTGAGCGATTCAGACGGATGCCTTTCTTATCGGCGTTATTTCTTCGGACGCTGATCCAGATCGTTGTTGTTGCGTTCTATTGTATCGCATTAATGCTTCTATTGCGAATGATCGCCTCCGGTCTTTCGCTTACTGAGGCATATCAACATCCGAGCAGCCAGCACTTTCTTTTTGGCGGCGATCTCGTCTTTATTATTCTCTATGCTTTGACGGCTTCCTTCCTCATCAATATGATCCGCCAGATGAGCCGTATGCTCGGGCAGAATGTGCTACTGAACATGATGATCGGAAAATATTCGCAGCCGGTAGAAGAAGACCGAATCTTCATGTTTATCGATCTCGATGCTTCGACAACACTTGCCGAGCGGCTTGGCAATATTCGCTTTCATGAGTTGATCGACGATTACATTTACGACATTACACCAGCTATTTCAGATGCTGAAGGTGAGATCTACCAATATGTCGGCGATGAAGTCGTTATAACCTGGAAGCTCGGGCCGAGGAATCTGCGCGATAATTGTCTCGATTGTTTCTTCTCGATCTCGCACATTATGGAATCGCTGGCGCCGAAGTATCAGCAAAAATATGGGATCGTGCCGGGGTTTAAAGCAGGGCTACATTTTGGGAGTGTTATAGCCGGACAGATCGGCGATATAAAGAAAGAGATCGTCTTTCAAGGCGATGTTGTCAACACCGCTTCGAGGATAAAAGAAAAATGTCATTCGCTCGGGGCGAAGATTTTGATATCGAGAGAACTCCTCGATATTCTCCCAAAAGAAACCATAAAATATAAAGCGGAGCGAGTAGGATCATTTCTCCTAAAGGGCAAGGAGCATGAAGTAGAGTTGTATAGTGTTGCCGAAGGTTAATTCTTCCCTTAGTCCCGAAGGGACACGAGTCAATAGCCAGGGGTGTTAACCCCTGGAAAACAATCCCCATAAACCTAAAGCCCTGAAAGGGCAACGAGAAGACTTCAACCCTCATCCGAAATCCATTTCTCATCATACTCGATCCCATATTCCTTTAAAAACAATAACAATTCTTCTCGATATGTTCTGTGTCGATGATGTTCAGCTTGAGTAGCGATATATTGTTTTACCTTTGGCAAAACGGACGGACTAACCGTAAATGCTCCATACCCACTTTGCCACGCAAATTTTTGGTACTCCGGGAATGTCTCATGGATCCATTTCGAAGAATATCCTTTGATTGATTTCATCGTTGCTGCAAGTGACATCTCCCGACCTAACGATACAAGCAAATGAATATGATCCGGCATTCCACCATAGGCAAGTAAGGTACCGTCAAGATTTCGGAGTATACCACCTAAATATTCACCAAGTCGTGTGAATATTGGCTCGGGTAGTAGTGTGAACTTATCTTTTGTTCGGAAGACGATGTGGTAATAGAGGGCGGCGTAGGATTGAGGCATTTTCGCGATAGTTACTTTCGCCCTTTCAGGGCTACACAAAAATAACCACAATTTTTATCCAGGGGTTAAAACCCCTGGCTATTGACTGGCGTCCCTTCGGGATTGAATGCAGATTCTGACCGTTGGGATCAATAAAAATTTTAATGCGGCAGTTTCTCGTTGCAATACGGGCAGTACACTAATGCCTTGGTCTGCTCTTTTTGATGATGCATTTCTTCAATGAGTCCTGAGACAATAATACCCGACGGTAATGCAAACGCACCTATACCGAGCATACTAATAATGGCTGAGCAGATCTTGCCGGCAATGGTGACCGGAACAACATCTCCATAACCGATCGTCGTCAGTGTGTTAATCCCCCACCACAGCGAGGCTGGAATGCTCGTAAATACTTTCGGTTGTACTTCGTGCTCGAGGAAATACATTGCCGACGAAGAAATGATCAGTAGCAGCAGGATAATAAAGAGTGCCGTGACGATATCATGCTTCTTCTTATGGAGTACCGTACTAATCGTTTTCAGCGGCATCGAGTACTGGCCAAGTTTTACTACTCGCAGCAAGCGTACTAATCGGAATCCGCGAAGGAATCGCAGATCGAACTCGACAAAGTGTGGGATGCAGAATGGCAGGATGGCGAGCAGATCGATGAGCGCCATGAAGGTGAACATGTATTTTATTCGGCCCCAGACCGGATGATGATATTTCGGGACTTCGACGATCGACCAGAGCCGTAAAAGATATTCGATCGAGAAAATGCAGACGATCCCAAATTCCAGCCAGTAAAAAAAATCATGGTACTGCGCATGGATCTCCTCAACCGTTTCGAACATGACTGAAATGATGCTGACGATGATAAGTCCGGCAATAAAGAGCCGAACATTATGGGCAAACCTTGTTTTTATCTCGGCAGTATGAAAGAGCTCGTAGGTATAGTGGCGTTTGGTCATTTGATAATTCGGTTACCGCATCTCGTTGATACTCGTAAATTTGCACCAGATCGATACTACAAAGATAATGCTATCCGAAGAAATCCGACAGAAAATCTTAGCCGCTCGTACCATTTCCAGCCTTGATTCCAAGGCCGGATATATCCCCTATGAAACGATCGGCGAACTGCTGTTTCGTAACGCCCGCGATTACGATACGAAGCCGTTCCTCATCTATTACGATCTTGACGGTAATCGCCGCGAAGATAATTATAAGGATTTCTTCATGCTGGCTTCGATGTGTGCAGATCTCATGCGCTCGCACGGGGTTAAACGAGGCGATAGGATCGCAACGATCTCTCATAATCATGCCGACACGGTCGTGCAGTATTATGCGGCGTGGCTTATGGGTGTCTGTGTAGTGCCGATCAGCTTGAGTGAAGATGACAACCGGATAACATACATCTTAGAAAACAGTACTACTAAACTGGTATTTCTTCGCAGCGATTATACCGAGAGAATACTGCCGATCATTGCTGCCATCAGTTCGATCAAAAGTACAATAATTTGTGGTGATAAGAAACCACCCCCCAACTCCCTCCTTCAAAAGGCGGGGGAGATTTATTTATATGAAGATGAGCTTTCAAAAGCGCAGTCGATCTTTCGCGCCGATGAAGCCGTTACGATCAATGATGAAGCATTGATCGTTTATACCAGTGGCACGACCGGTAACCCAAAAGGAGTAGTCCTGACACAATATAATCTGCTCGTCGATGCCAAGGGAATTTCCGAATGGCATAAGATAAATAATTCACAGCGGATGATGTGCGTGCTGCCGATCCACCACGTCAATGGCACGATCGTTACGCTTGTAACGCCGATGTATGCCGGCGCGACGATCGTTCTGAATCAGAAATTTCAATCGGAATATTTCTTCGAGCGAATTACAAAAGAGCAGGTAAATGTCGTCAGTGTAGTGCCTACGCTTCTCGCATTCTTATTAGAATATTACAAGAATGCTCCCAACATAAAAGCTTTAAAGCCGGCATTCTTTCGTCATATCATTTGCGGAGCAGGCCCATTGACGGTTGAACTCGGTACTCATTTCGAAGATACCTTTGGCATTCGTATCGTCCATGGATATGGGCTTTCAGAGACAACTTGTTATTCCTGTTATTTGCCGATCGATCTAACTGACGATGAGCATAAGCATTGGATGAGAGATTTTGGTTTTCCTTCCATCGGTTGCGCTATTCCACAAAATGAAATGATGATCGCCGATGATAACGGTAATGAGCTTGCACCAGGAGAGCGTGGCGAGATCGCCATTCGCGGCTTCAACGTAATGAAGTATTATTACAATAACGATGAAGCTAACGAAAAGACATTCTCCTACGGCTGGTTCAGAAGTGGTGATGAAGGATTCTATCAAGTCGACGAACAGAATAGAAAATTCTTTTTCATTACCGGCCGCCTGAAAGAGCTTATCATTCGCGGCGGAGTAAATCTTTCACCGCTTGAGATCGATGAAGTGATCAATACCTGTCCCGGAGTGAAATCAGGAATTGCTGTTGGCTTTGAAAATGATTTTTACGGCGAAGAAGTCGGAGCCTATGTAGAGAAAGAAGAAAATGCAACCTTAACAGCAGAGCAATTGATCGAGCATTGCAAAGCATCTCTACCCTTTTCTAAAGTCCCTAAAGTTATAGTGTTTGGCAATGATATTCCCGTAACCTCAACGGGGAAATATCAGAGGAATAAATGTAAACCATTATTTGTGGAGTGGCGAGGGGTGCAGTTTAGGAAGTCGTCTGAACCTTGATT
>DASTAO010000337.1:0-7369 GCA_035712525.1 Kapaibacterium sp. (SeqCode) | reverse complement strand
CCACAGCCGCACCAGTATAATTTCGGTTCGCTCGGAACCGGCGCCGTTGCCACGACAGCCATCACCGTAACAAATGTTGGCGATAACAGCGCTGGTACTGCAAAATTATCGATCATTAATGTTGGCATAACCGGTGATCCTGATTACACGATCGTCTCTAAGCCAGCCTCGTCTGATTCGATCCTTGTTGGCGATAGTCGACAGATCGTGGTTCGCTTTTCACCGATCATCGACGGTATTCGAACCGCCGGCATAACCATTGCCTCAAATGGAAAAGACAGTGCTGTGCAAAACTTTGCCTTTACGGGCATCGGTCTTGCTCCGCTTATTTCGGTCGATACGAACGTACTCTTCAAGAATAAATTTGTGAAGATGGGTGACTCCTTGGTTGCTCGGATCCTGATCTCATCGACAAATACCCCTACGTTATTCATGACCGGTTACCAATTTGTAGGGCTCGATTCCGGAGAGTATCGGATATCTCGGTACCCATCCTCGAATACAATCCCGGGGGGAACAACTGATTCCATATTCATAACGTATAAGCCGACAAAGGAAGGCCGCCATGTTGCGACCTTGAACTTGTTGAATAATTCGATCAACAATCCCGTCTTACCGATTACATTATACGGAACGGCTATATTGCCGCATATCATAGTGACGCCGAACCCCTTACGCTTTGATTCAGTATTAATGGGTGTGGATTCGTGTAAGTCGATTCGTATTTATAACCCTGGTACCGATACCCTATTGATCAAGGCCAATGGTCTCATCAGTAACGACGGGGATTTCCACTATACCCCTCTGACGGGCCTCGATACGATGATCCCTCCCGATAAATTTAAGGATGTGACGATCTGCTTCAAGCCATTGCAAAAAGGCACTCGTGTTGCTCGTTTACGCTTCTTAACGAATATTCCTAAGACGTTCGAACAGATTCCCCGCGATACAGCCGGCCAGTTCTTAGTCGATATTTCCGGTACCGGTGTACCATCGAGCACCCTGGGCCAATCGATCGGCTTTGGCGAACCAAGCGGCTGGATGGATTCCGTACTGATCGGCAAGACGATCTGTACTGACGATTCCTTAACGAATACCGGCGATGCTGACCTGTTGATCAATACGATCACTATCACTGGCTCCAATGGTGCCGAGTATACCTATAATGGGATCACGCTTCCCTTCTTATTAAAGGCGAAGTCAAAAATCGTTATTCATCTTTGTGCGACTCCGGGTGCTCGTGGCGTTCGCAACGGAACCCTTGAGATCGCCGGTACTATGAATGAAAAACCATTTACAAGCAAGGCAACTCTTGCTGTCACCGGATTACTCGCTTGTGCCCAGGCATCACCGAATGGCTTGTTCCTCAATACACTCATTCCGATCAGCGATAGTGCTGTAGGCATGATAACCCTTTGTGATACCGTTACCAACTGCGGAGATATTGCAGCAATATATACTGCAACGATCGGTGGTAATAATGCTGCCGATTATACCGTAGCCCCGGCCTCTTCACAGACGGTTCTTCCGGGTGGAACAGCAGTATTCTGTGTTACCTACAAACCAACTGTGAGTGGCAATTCACCGGCAACGCTGAAGATCTCTGCTGCTGATACTCCAGATCAAACGGTGACCTTGAGTGGTACTGCCGGTTGCTCTGAGCTTTCAGCTGTTATCGGTGGCGATAGCGGACCGTTCGGCAAAGGCGGGCATTATACCATCACTGTTACCATCACAAATAATGGAAACTTTGATTGGGTACCGGATTCAGGTAATCCATTCCTTATCGGTGTCGATGCAGGATTACTCACTCAGACTGGTGGTACACTCGATACCATTCATCCAGGTGGCAATGTCCAGTTGACCTTCGATTTCCATCCGCAGGATACGATGAAAGCCTTTAGCATTCCTGTTGGCTTTGTTGGCGGCCCTTGCCGCGATACAACTGGTGTATTGCTCAGTGGAACAACCACTAACAGTGGTGTGCGTGAGCTTTCATTACAAGGCTTCTTCCTTGGCATGAATCATCCGAACCCGTTTGCGAATGCAACGCAGTTTACCTATAGTACGCCGACCGAGGCCTCGGTGACCTTGAGCCTGCATGATGTTACTGGTAAACTTATTCGCATTATTTCAAGCGGCCCGGTTAGCGCCGGCGAGCATACAGTAGTTTTCAATGCCGGCGAACTTTCCAGCGGTACTTACCTCTTAATGCTTGAATCAGGCAATATCCAACTCACGCATCAAGTAGTCATCGCTAAGTAGTTAGAACGTACTAATTGTTCTTAAAAGCGCGGATGAATAATCCGCGCTTTTTTTTGGGGAACAGAGTAACGACAACTTTCTTTATAGAAAAATTAAAAGGCTTCTCAGAATCAATCTGATCAATAGATATGCGTAGGTTAATTCTCGTCTTACTCAGTGCATTCCTTTCCACCGCCTCTTTCGGACAAAATGGCGTGGGAATGTTACGCCTTGACCCATCATTTGCGACGAGTGGCATTTATGTTTCTCCGTTTAATTCTTTCTCGGACACTCCGGTAGCTTCGCATGTACTGCACTTCAGCAGAATCACGATTGCCGGTAAGATCCAAACGGCAACACCCGGTCAAATTCAATTAGGATTGTTACGATTATTATCTGAAGGGAGCGAAGACCTTAACTTTGGAGTAAACGGAAAAGCAGTACTCTCCTGGGATGCCATTGATTATGCCAATGCCATTGAAGTATTAGATACTTCAGTGACCGGTAAAATTGTCGGCGCGGGTGCAAGCGGAAGTTCTGATAATCCGGCCGCTTTAATTCCATCGATCTATCGTATCAATCCGAACGGAACACCTGATAGCAGCTTTGGCGTCAACGGTCGTACTTCAGTAAGGTATGAAGATGGATCCGGGGGAGAATTTACCAGAATTGATACTGCCCGAACGACGTATACTGCCTCTGGGTATTCGATTCCCTTTTCATCGAATGGCGTTTATGGATTTGGCGCTATGAGATTCCAACTTTCGGGTGCACTCGATTCTACTTTCGGAACAAATGGAAAAGCAATGATAGCTGCGCCCATCCGTTTCGCCAAAGGTTTTTTAAGGAAAGATAATTCGCTTTTCTTCGTAACTATTGATAGCCAGACAAATGAGATACTATTTTGTACTTTCGATGGGCAAGGAAAACTGGTTACAACATTCGGAACGAACGGAATACTACACAGCGGGGTATTACTGAAGAAAAATACTCCTATATACTCAGCCCTTCATCCCTCCTCTCCCAATTTTCTTGTAGTTCTGGCTCAATTAAAAGATTCACCTTCCGATGTTCCCTTTACCCTGATCCGATTCAAAGAAGATGGCACACGCGAGACTTCGTTCGGCTCACAGGGGTTTGTTTCTGCTCCATCCTATTTGGCGTTATTGGAAGTCAGTGATCTATCTTTATCGAATGATCTTAGCCCGATCGTCGTCGGCTCTACCGACCTCGGAAGAAAAGTATCAGCAGTAGCCAAATTCGTAAATAAAGGAAAGATCGATAGCAGTTTTGGCCAAGCCGGTTTTATGTCTATCGATGCAGGCAATACCACTTACCCTAACTCATTAATTAGCTTTGATGCGATCGGACATGATATTCAAGGTACCAGAAAATTTATAGGTGTTGGGACGTTAAACTCGTCAGGTAATAACAATTTTTACGTTTGCCGATATGACTCCCTTCAAAAGAACGCCGTAATGCCTGTTTCAAAACCTAACTTACTCATTTATCCTAATCCCGCAAGCTCAATAACGCATATCCTGTCCGATAATGAGCTGCAATCCGTTTCTGTAATTAATGCTATCGGCTCGACCGTCTATGTTTCCAATAAACAGGAAAATGTCTCGGAATTGGATGTTTCTACATTTCCTGATGGAATATATTTTTGCAGGACAACAACAAACAATGGCGTTTCTAATCAAAAGTTGATAGTTTCAAGGTAATTAGTGAATAGTTGGGATATTAAATAATTACCTATTGTCACAAATGGGTATCTTTTAGTGTCTTGTTGTCTAAGCGGCACTCTTTTTTACTAGATCCGAAAGGTCTATCCTCCGCTTCTAAAGAATATAATAAATGTATGCGCACATAAATATTGCGTATATTTGTATTGTGTTTCTAAAAGAGTTTTTTACTCCGAAAGAGTCTTTCATTCGTTCATTTAAAAATATATCCATGGATACTACTACTAATCACGTATCGAATTACAGGTTCCCCACTGTCCGATTCGTTATGGTTCTAACGATAATGTTATTATCGCTGTATTGCACCCCCAATGCTTTGCAAGCCAAAGTATCGGGATATTCGGTTCGAACAACTAATGGCTCTGCGGAAGATATGTCTGGCGCCACTGACCTCTGGAGAGGTTGGTCCAACGGCCATGATTATGGCTGGGGGTACACTCAATCCCGATGGTATTGGGGTGATTACCAACAGTCAGGCATAATCATGCTTCCTTTTAACTTTACCTTCAATGGCGTTCAGTATGATGCCATGAATGTCTATGAAAGCGGCTGTGTATCGCTCGGCTATAACAGCCTCGGCAACTCACCGTATAACGATCTTTCAAACCCGGGTATGCCGGTCATTGCCCCGTGGTGGGATGATATTTGGCTCACCGGTTGCCAAGGCCGCCAATCGGATTGGTATAATGGCTGCGGATATGATCCTGCCCGAGTAAGCTATCAATTCCTTGGCTCAGCTCCAGATCGATATGTCGTTATTGATTGGCATAAAGTTGAGCTTATGCAGCAATGGGAAGTATGGGGTAGTTTCCAGCTCCGGTTCTACGAGAATGGAAAGATCGAATTCTACTATGGCAACATGGGAGAGCAAATATGTAATAACCATTATGATTTACCCAGTTCTGCATCGATCGGTTTGGCTGATGGAAATGATGACTTCCTGAGCATTACACCGACCAATTCAGGTAATTTTAGATTCAGTTCTACAAGCGCAGATAATAATGTTGCACTTCAGAACACTCCTATTCAGAGTGGCAAATTAATAACACTCATTCAGCTGCCAAATGTCCAGTTAACGGTCGATCCGCATGTCTATAACTTCGGGTCACAGTGGACAGGCCGTTCCCTCGTTTATGATATTCTCGTTAAACATGCCGGCACTGAGGGTAAACTTTCAGTTAATAGCATAAGTCTAACCGGAAGCCCTGATTTTAGCATCATTTCTGCTCCTGCTTCGTATGACTCGATCGATATCGGGGATACCAGAGTGATAACCGTTAAATTCGCTCCGTTGACTGATGGCTTAAAAACTGCAATCATGACCGTCACTTCAAATGGTGTCGATAGCGGTACTCAACGAGTCGATCTTACTGGTATTGGATTGTCGCCGCTTATTTCAGTTGACACCAATATCATTTTTAAGAATACCTTTACTCCGCTTGGACAGACTCGAAAAGCGAAGATCAAGATATTCTCAACGAATCCACCGACACTTATTCTTAATGCATTCCAATTCAGCGGAGCAGATGCAGGCGAGTATTTTATCTCACAGCTCCCGTCTTCGATGTCGATTCTCGGTGGCAGCGTCGATTCGTTTGAAGTAACCTATCGACCGACCAAGGAGGGGCGCCATACAGCCACCCTCACCATCCTGAATAATTCGGTGAATAACCCTGCCCTTCAGATATCGCTTTGGGGCACCGGTGTATTGCCGCATATAACCGTCAATCCTAACCCTTTATTATTCGATTCAGTATCGATCGGTATTGATACCTGTAAAACAATAACCATCAGGAATCCAGGTACCGATACTCTTAAGATTCTATCGAATATGCTCGTAAGCAATGATGGTGATTTTATTTATAGTGGGCTCAGTGGCAACGATACCCTGATCCCTCCCGATAAGAGTAAAACCGTTACCGTTTGTTTCCAACCAAAAGCAAAAGGTACGCGTGTTGCCCGTTTACGCCTTACGACTAACATCACTAAAACCTTCGAGCAGCCACCGCGTGATACCGCAGGTCAGTTCTTGATCGATATTCGTGGGAATGGTGTGCCAACTGGTGTCCTTGCTCAAACGATTGGTGGTTTTGAAGATGGCGGCTGGACTGATTCTACTCTCATCGGCACCCAGATTTGCATCGTCGATTCACTCGTTAATAACGGAGATGCCGATGTACTGGTCAATGCTATAAGCTTTACCGGTGCCGGGGCATCTGCCTACACCGCATCCGGCTACAGCCTGCCATTCATTCTGAAGGCAAAAACTGCTGTTGCTATTAACATTTGTGCAACACCGACGAGCCGTGGGTATCAAACCGCGAACCTCATAATTTCTGGCAGTGCCAGCGAAAAAGCTGTTCAGAGCATAGCTGTCCTTAATGTCAAAGGCTTGCTTGCATGTGCCAATGCATTGCCGACCGCTCTCTTCGAGCAGACACTCATCGTCAAAGGCAAGGATTCGACACTCTGCACGACCGTCACCAACTGCGGTGATATTGCAGCAACCTATACTGCCGCCATCTCTGGCGCTAATGCTTCGGATTACAGCGTAACGCCAGCTTCCAGTGCAACGGTCAATCCTGGCCAGAGTGCTACCTTCTGTGTCAAGTATGATCCAACGGCAGCTGGTAAATCACCAGCCGTTCTGACGATTAGTACAGCTAATACACCAAATCAGGTGGTCACGCTTAATGGTGAAGCTGGTTGCGCCATTGTCAACGCCCAATTACCGAATCTCGAGACAATGGGCAAAGGCGGAAAGTATCAGATTACACTTACGATCACGAATACCGGTAACTTCGATTGGACACCAACTGGTATCGAGGGACTTGATTCGACCGTACTTCACTACATTAGTGGCCTAGGACCGATTCCACCGGGTGGTAACATCCAGATCGTTCTCGAGATCACCCCGGATGATATCAACCATCATTACAACTTCCCATTGACGATCACTGGTATTCCTTGCGAAGAGTCGGCTGCAACGGCAACAGTTGATTTCACAACTAATTCGACGAATGTTCCGAACTTCGTTAACGAGGCTGGCTTCATTCTCGGACAGAATCATCCGAATCCGTTCACTGCTTCGACCGAGTTCGACTATACGACTCCGACCGAGGCAAACATTGTACTCTCGATCCATGACATTACCGGTAAACTGGTGAAAGTAATTTCAACTGGCACGGTAACCTCAGGTGAGCATACAGTAAAGTTCAATGCAGACGAACTCAGCAGTGGTTCGTACCTGCTGACACTTGAATCTGGTTCAGTAAAACTGACCAGACAATTGGTGATTACTAAGTAGTAGGCACTGCTTATAGCATTCTTCAAAAGCGCGGGTAAGTTACCCGCGCTTTTTTTTTGGGGAACAGAGAACG
>DASTAO010000336.1:0-2299 GCA_035712525.1 Kapaibacterium sp. (SeqCode) | reverse complement strand
GCCTGCCCGAACTGCGGCTACTATAATGGTAGGCAGATGTTCGAGCCTAAAGCGCACGTTTAGTTCTTAGCTGTTAGTTGTTAGCTCGTAGCAAGCGGATTCGTTCGCTTTGGCGGCAATGACAGTAGAAGATTAATTGTTATCACTAAAGCCGTTCTTTTGAACGGCTTTCGTTTTACTCCACTACTACCTATTTGTGATCCGCATCGGACTCGATACGATGGGCGCCGATTTCTCACCGGCAAATGAGATCGCCGGCGCTGTCATGGCCATCACCGAACAATCGGATATCGAAGTCGTCCTCTTCGGTAGAAAATCCGAATTAAGCGCCGCCCCCTCTACACTCAAGATCGTCGATTGCTCGGAAGTCATCTCGATGGATGACGAACCCGTCAGCGCGCTAAAGCAAAAACGCGATAGCTCGATCGTTCGTGGGGTACTTGCATTGAAGAATGGCGAGATCGATGCCTTCGTCAGCGCCGGCAATACGGGAGCAGTGATGAGCAGTTCGACGCTCGAGCTTGGTAGAATAAAAGGCGTCAGCCGTCCGATGATCGGCGCGCAGTTTCCGAGATTCGATGGGGGATTTACACTCGTGTTCGATGTGGGTGCGACTGTCGATGCTAAGCCGCATTGGTTAAAAGAGTATGGCATCATGGGGCGCGTCTATGCTCAGAAGATCTTTAACATTGCCAATCCTACCGTTGCCTTACTTTCTGTCGGTGAAGAAAAGACAAAAGGTAACGAATTAGTGTTAGAAGCTGCGAAATTGCTCGAGGCAACCGATCTGAATTTCATCGGTAATGTCGAAGGCCGCGATGTGCTCGGTGGCGGTGCGGATATTATTCTCTGCGATGGGTACACGGGCAATGTAATTCTGAAGTTCGCTGAAAGTGTGCTCACGACATTGCGAGCACGCATCAGAAAATATGCCGAGGGCGGGATCGTCAATAAGCTTAAGGCTGCGATCACCGGCTCGGTGCTCAGAGCGAGCTTGAAGGACTTCGATTACCAGGAGCATGGCGGAGTGCCGCTGCTTGGTGTCAACGGAGTCGTGATCATCGGGCACGGCAGTTCGAGCCCGAAGGCGATCAGGACAATGATCTTTCGCGCCGAGGAAATGGTGCGGAAGGATGTGGTTGGTGTGACGAGGAATCATCTGAACCAGGATTTGGGGGGATTAAAGGATTAACAGGATAATAGTGTCATTGTGAATGGAGTCAAGAATCTAAATTTTGGATTGTTGAAAGTTCAGATTCTTCGCTTCGCTCAGAATGACATGGAAGCTTTCCAGTAAATCCTATAATCCATCCAAATCCAGGTTCAGACAATTAATTATAATGTCAGAAAAAAAGATCAGAGCAGGAATTACGGCTGTTGCACATTTTGTGCCGGACGAGGTGTTGCCGAATTCGTATTTCGAATCGTATCTCGATACATCCGACGAATGGATCCGCAGTCGTGCCGGTATCCGCGAGCGCCGCATTCTTCGCGATGGGCCGACGAGCGAACTGGCAGTACCGGCGATCAAAAAAGTATTGGAGCAGCGCGGCATTGGTGCCGAAGACATCGATATGATCCTTGTCGGGACGGTAACTCCCGATATGCTTTTTCCTTCGACCGCCTGCGTTATTCAAAATAAGATCGGTGCAAAGAACGCCTGGGGTTTTGATATCTCCGCGGCTTGCTCAGGGTTTTTATTTACGCTCGAAACGGGACGCCGCTTCGTCGAAAGCGGTGCGGCAAAGAAAGTGCTTGTCGTCGGTGCGGATAAGATGACATCGATCAGCAATTATCAGGATCGTAATACCTGTATTCTATTTGGCGATGGCGCTGGCGTTGTGTTGCTTGAGCCGGTTGAGGGAGAGTATGGTATTATTGATTCGATCTTAAAAGTCGATGGTTCTGGTGGCGAGCACTTGCATATGCTCGGTGGCGGAAGCTTAAATCCACCGTCGCATGAGACGGTCGATAAAGGCTGGCATTATGTGTATCAGGATGGTAAGACTGTCTTTAAGAGTGCTGTCGTCGGCATGGCCGAAGTCTCTGCTGAGATCGTTGCCAAGAATGGTTTGACAAAAGATGATATTGCATTCTTAGTGCCGCATCAGGCTAATCTTCGTATCATCGATGCCGCTCGTGATCGCATGGGGATTCGTCCCGATCAGGTGATGGTGAATATCGATCGATATGGTAATACGACTTCGGGTACGATACCGATCTGCCTGAGCGAATGGTATGCCGATGGAAAGCTCAAGAAAGGGGATAACATCGTCCTCGCTAGCTTCGGGGCAGGGTA
>DASTAO010000335.1:0-6981 GCA_035712525.1 Kapaibacterium sp. (SeqCode) | reverse complement strand
TTCCACCGCATATCTCTGGCATGCTTTTTTCCGATACATCATTTATTTGTGGGTATAGTTCAGACACGACATTATTTTATAACAGTACTGATTGCGGACTTACATGGAATTTTTTTCCGGTCAACGCGCCGTTCTATAAATTTGATGATAATCATTTGGTGGTAAACAAAATAAGCGCACCTTCTGCAAATGCCATTTTTATCGTTCAGAATAGGCCGCCTACCGTTTTGCCTGAGGTGGCCCCAAAGTTTATTGCCAGTTTTGATAGTGGAAAAACATGGATAAAAAAGCTCGAAGACGCTCCTCTCATAGCCGTAATTCAAAATTTTACTATGTGGACTGCACAAAAAGGTTTTATTCTTTATCAAGATACTTCTAAAAACTACCACTGTGCAGTAACGAATGATGGTTGTCAAACTTTTGATACTATCAAGCCTGATAAACCCTTATCTGATCTTTTTAATAATCGAGGATCTAATCCCATACTCGGTCTTTGCCCTGATTCCGTTAATTGGGTTCTATGGATTGGCGGGGTAAATCTAACATCATATTCTCACCTAATTGTTACACATGATGGTGGAAGAAACTGGGCTATGCCTCAATTAATGACTCCGCAAGGTGATACTACAGTAAGATTGAGTGCTTCTATTTCAATAATAACCTACAAGAACTATAAAGATACTTATATCATACAACCGAATACTCCAAAGCCGTTCTTTTACTACTCTACAGATTATGGTGATCATTGGTTTACCATAGATACAAGTTCAGTACCGAGTGAGATCGCATTCTCATTCCCGTTGAGTCATTTAGAATTTTGGGCAGTTGGCTGGGACCATCGAGGCAATCATAGTGGCGAAGAGAAAAATATTTTCTATTATTCAAATGATGGTGCAAAACACTGGGAAGCTGATTCAGTAAGTGCTTTTGATTATGATGTTACCTCGTTAACGTTCATTGATTCAGTACATGGTTTTGCGGTTGCGAGGAAATCAGCAGATTCAAAGATATATCTTTTAAAATATCAGCCTTCAATGGCATCAGTTACCGGGTTAGAAGATACCAGTACTAAAGTAGAGTTATTCCCAAATCCAACTATGGGCATCATGAAGGTAAACTCATCGTCAGAAGTAATTTCAGTTAGCGTTAGTAATGTTCTTGGAGAAAGAGTTCTAATACTAACTAGGCCTATTATAAACCTTGATTTTAGCCAACTTGATGATGGTTGGTATTTTGTCGAACTGAAACTTCCTAAAAGAGTAATTCGTCAAAAAATTTTGAAACTCACTCAATAATTTTCCCCTAACTAACACTTAACATTCACAAATCCAAATAAAACATGAAACGTATCATCACACTTGCATTATCCGCTATGTTGATTGTTTTGACAATCCATACAAATCAAGCATATTCGCAAACAGTACAGGATGTTTGTTGCACACCAACCAACTATTACAGTGGTTTTGATAACTCGCATCCTCCAGTTCCACACCATGGAATATATACATGTGTTACATCTGCAGTTCCTGCAATGTTTAGCTGTACCTATTCTACTACCGGTGTTTGCAGTCCTACCGGGGTAGGGTAGAACTGCTATTGGATACATGTTCATAATGTTCTTGGAAATTCTTGCTGTATTGACAAAATACGAATTGAATTCTCAGATGACAATTTTGCAGTATGTAAACCCTTTAAGGATTGGGGCTGGTCATGCAATGGATGTTTTCCTACTCCATGGACTATGCAGTATTTTGATGGGAATGACCATTTAGAGGGCACTTTAGATTCTGTTGATTGTAGAACAGGTCTTCTTGGACCCTACCAATATTACATAGAATTTACACCTCCAGCTGGTGCAGGATGTTTGGAGGGTAGTAACTATAAGATTTGTGATGGTGAACATTGGATGGTAGGAGTATGTTCTACCAATAAAGTTTCCATTACTTATCACGTAACAGATGGAGTTAATTCTGGTTGGTGCGGGACTATTTCAGATTTACAGGAAAAACTTCAAACGACTTGTCCAGACTGTGAATAAATAACTTGTTAATATATCCCACCTTAGTAAATTCTAAGGTGGGAATTTTTAGTGACAGATCATGAAAGTTATTGTTTTTATTTTTACTGTTTTCTTTGGTTCATTATCATTTGCCCAGAGCCATACTGGTCATTGGTCTTTGCCGGTTTCGGTAACGACCGACCCTGCTGAGGGAATTCTCCACTTGTTTTTTGCAGATACTTCAACCGGATACTTATGTACAATTCACAGACGGCCGTTAGGAATGTCTCCTGTTTATCATTGGTACCGTACAATTAATGGCGGTAACACTTGGTTGCGAATAGTTTTTAATAATATTAATCAGTGGGATACAAACGAAATTGCGCAGGTTCAGTATTCAACTCCGACTCCCAATTCGATTTTTCTTGCTCGTGGATATCCATTAAATAAGATATTATTTAGTCTTGACAAAGGAAATAATTGGGATACGGTCTCGAATCCAAAAATTGACCTTGATCAGTACTTCGGCATGATAACGGAATCTTTAGGGTATGCCATCGGGCGAAATTCAAATGTCCCTATGATATTGCAGACTACGACTGGCCCTAAAGGATTTAACAAGTTTATAGGTAATTCTTTGTTTTCCGCAGTAATGACAAATAATTCTTTTAATTCAACCTTTTTTACTCCTGCCGGTGAATTTACTAATGCTTCACATGCTTGTCTAATCGTCGCTGATAAAAAAAGTAATGCTGGAAAAGGTTTAACATCATTAGTTAGTTCTAATCAAGGTTATGAATGGGAAAAATATTCTACGATCTTTCCTGATTATATTAGCGATACACTTTATGGTGACTTAAGATTTCAAAAAGGTACTTTAAATGCTTGGCAGTTTCCTCATCGTCGTAGAGATGAGGATAATTTTAACGGTATTTGGACAGCTGCGTATTTATTCAATCATCCTTCATTTAATATTTCCTATTGTTTTACTTCCGATGGTGGAAAATCGTGGTCTTATGATACTTCTTTCTACGATAGATTAAGTAATATTTATGGCGCTTCCCCTGGCAACGTCTGGATGCTTCTATTTAATAGATCTATTGATGACTACGATAGTTTAACTCCACCTGCAAATGTTATTGCACACACATTAGATTATGGGAAGAGTTGGGATGTTGATTCTAAGTCGTTAAACCTACCTGATTTGGGACTCTTTAATGGGCGTCGCCTATGTTTTACTGATCCAAACCATGGTTGGATTGCTGCTTTACAAAATGGCAAAGTCTTTACATTTTCATACAAACCAGATCCCCTTTCAGAAGTCCGAATTGAGCATTCTGAGAAAAAGAAATTGTTGCGAGTAAAGCATCAAGTATTTCCAAATCCTTGTGTTAATTCAACAACAATAACCTGCCCCCAGAATACACAGCTTCAAAAATTAGAACTATTTAATCTTTTTGGGCGACAAACGGTCGTACCATATACAATTATAAATAACATAATTGATTTAGATACCCAAGAACTTCAAAGTGGAGTTTGGTTAGCGCTAATAACACATTCGGGTGGCTATAGCGCAACTCGCTTCATCGTTCAAAAATAAAAGACTTTGAGGTTTTGAAAAAGAGTTTTTATAATTTCGTATATTTGCAGGTGCTCATTCGAGCAATATTCAAGCCAGCCACAGTGCCGGCTTGTTTCATAAAGGGGGTGAACCTGGTGTGGTGCACAATTATAACGCTGATATATAATGAGTTACAGACCATATTTGCAGATTCTCGGGATCGGATAATGAATGAGAATTCATACTTACCAATTAAACCTTGTCCTTGGTTAAGGTCTCTATAGGTCAGATTCAACAGTTTATTAATCTATAAGGAGATACGACAATGGATAAATTCACCAAAGCCCTTTTTACGGCTTTCATCGCTGCAGCAACTTTGACAATCACATCGATGCTCATGGTTGGCTGCAAAAGCACGACCGAACCTGATGAAAATCAGGCTTACGATAGCGAAGCTACGGCGGATATTACGGCATCCTCGCTTGGCAACGAATCGGGTGGCGCCGGTGTCAGTTTTGCGGACGTTTCGACATTGATGGATAAGGGCTCTCTGAGTGGGATCATTTCAAAAGGTGGTGTTCCGAATTCTATTGATGCCACCTACGATTCAACGACCGGACTTCATACCATTACGGTAGATCGCTCGATCAATTCAGGTGCCTTTAGTTTTGACGATACCATCGTCTATAAGTACACCTTCTTTGATGCTAGCGGACAATTCGTGAAGAATTTCCAAAAGGGTACGACTGATAAAATCGTCATTTCCGTTTCGAAGGTTCGCAGCCTCGAAAAAGGCGAGCGCCTTGATGCTGACGATGCAGCAACCGGCAACTGGACCATCACTGCGATTACTTCAGGAACGCCGATTTTAAATGGCAATTATAACCGTACCGGTTCGGTGACCTTTAATTCGCCGAATAATAAATCGCGCCATTTTGCCTATACCCTGAACTTAAATTTCACAAATGATACGATCGTTAAATCCAGTGACGGAAAACATACGTATCTACAAGGGACAGCGACATCAGACTTTACCGGGACAACCGATAAGTATGAGTTCAAACGCCATACCGACATTACGTTCGATGGGCAAGGCATGGCAGATCTGGTGATCACGCGTACCGATGGTAACGGCAACTCAGAAACTCATGAGATTGACGTGAAGGTCGGGAAGTGGATCCGGAAAATTCGCTAAGAGTTTGAAAGTTTTTGGTTTCTCCCATCAACCTGCAAGAAGGTTACGCAAGAGATAGATACGTACACAACAACCAGCACGCAGCCCGTTCTTCGGATCGGGCTGTTTGTTTATAGTAACCGAATCAGTGGTGTGTGGTTTGTAAGGTCTTAGAACGAATAAACCACTTATGGGCGTTATAGTGTATCATTAAGAGAATCAATTAACGTAGGAGGAATAATGTCAGAACGCTCCGGCGGATCGATCCAAACGTTTTTACTGGGAGCTGCCATTGGCGGTGCAGTTGGTGCTGCCTTTGCCCTATTATATGCCCCAAAAAAGGGAAAAGAGCTTCGAGAAGATATCGGTTCTACTGTCGATGACCTTTCATCCCGATTTTCAAACCTGCTTCGCAAGACCAAGGAAGCCGGCGAAGAGATCCTGCAAAGTGGTACCGATAGTGCCAGCGAAGTAATGCACGATGCCTACGAAAAAGCCGAGCGTTTGATCGACGAAGCTGACCGGATCATTAACGATGCCAGATCCAGAATGCGCGAATCGTAGTCGTTAGTCATCAGCCCTTTACCTTGGTGATGTGCTTCTGACTAAAGACTTACGAATTTCAATTATCAATATGGATATAGCATTATCGATCGTCGCCCTCATAGCACTGGTTGTGCTGATCTGGTTTTTGATCACTGCTGCAAAAGCCTTGCAGGCGGTTACTGCATCCATTGGTCGTGCCGAAAGCGATATCAAAGCGGTGAAAGCTGATTTCGACCAAATATCGAACGATGTGACGACCTTAAAAACTCACCTGATTCCGGCGATTGATAATATAACCGAGATCACCGAGACAATATCCGGAGTGACCGACGGATTAAAGCCGCGAGTTGATGCGATCTATAATACTGTTGATGATGCTCTCGATATAGCACATGGTCTCCTCGAAGATGTGGAGCGCATTAAAAGTGAAGTTGTAGAAACTATAGAAAAGCCGATTGTCGCCTTTAAGACTACTTCCGATGGCGTACTTTCGACAGTTATTAAAGGTGTTAATGTGGTACGCGACCTGGTGCACCAGTTTAAGCGGCGGTAAGTAGCTGTCACAGGTTTGGTAGGTTTTGTGTCTTCCCTAAGAATATCAGGCAAAGAGTTTCTTCTGCTTATATTTGTATATAATACCAGGGCACTCTATGAAAAATCTCTTTTCTCCTTTATTGTGGATATTGGCCTCGTTTGTTGTGCTAATAGTTCCACTTGAAACCCTATCAGCTCAGACCTTTAAAACTAATAACGTATTTATCTACGGTGTAGTGGAGGGTACAACTGGGCTTATTACGGTAATGCTCCCGAATGGAAGAGTTGGGACTGATGGGCAGTTAAATTTTTATGCGCATAGTTATTTTTCCTGTAACATTAATAACCAGGTATTTACGAATAATGATGTTGCTGGCAAGCCTGCTAATGCTGGAGTGGGCTGGCAATTAAATGATGGGCAAAGTAATAAAACAGGTGATACTATCTTTACGGTTTGGGTGAGGAGCGGAGTTCAAATAACGCAGGAAGTATTTCCTATTGCATTCAGCCGAAGCGGGCAAATAATGATTAGGTGGAGATTTGCAAATCCAACTGCCTCCACCGTAAAAGTTGCTTGCCAATATCTGAATGATATCGCAATAGTTGATCCCCATGATCCTTCACTGCCGAATGCCGATGATGGACCGATCTTATTTTATCCAAATTCCTACAGAGATGCTTGGCAGCGGATTCCATCGGCTGCTATGCTTGAGATGCCACCATTTTATGTAGGCTTTCTTCGTGATTTACCGAATGCAAATCCGGGAATTAGTGCTTTGGGCAATTTAGATAATCCTTCGCTTGGGACAATAAAACCATCCCAAATTACGATAGGCGATTGGACGATTATGGCCAATACTTCATTCGGTCACCCAACTCCTGATTGGCTGATCGGAACTGCGCTTGGAAGCGACAATGCTATACTCATTGAATTTCCGTTTCAATCAATAGCTTCAAAATCTACAGCGCTTGTCGGCGCCACGACATATGGGACAAGTGAACTGGAAATGTGTAATAATGCAGTATTTGCACTTGCTAACTATCCGCATACACTGATCTGGAATTCAACAGCAAATAAGTACCCGGTAACGACTATACCTTTGGATCTATATATTATTAATCTGAATCCTTGGCCTGTCACTGGCACTGTAGATATTACAACGGGGG
>DASTAO010000334.1:0-3598 GCA_035712525.1 Kapaibacterium sp. (SeqCode) | reverse complement strand
TTATATCCTCCGCCTTTTGCAAAGATCATATTGATGATGTCCTGCATTCCGAAGTTACCGGTCTGGCCAAAGAATGTTTTGGTCTCGTTATTATGGAGTTGCGCATTCAAGACTCCATCGAACGGGAAAGTCGTTGCCGGTGCCCAGCCTGATAAGGCTTTGGCAGCTTGCTGGATATCGGTCTCAGTGTAATTCGCTTCGCCGGTTTTCGGATCGAGTAACCCAAGCGTGAATAGCTCCATTAACTCGCGGGCAAAATTCTCATTGACATTATTGATCGTCTTGCCATTCTTTACCTGGTAGGTATTCTGATTACCATTAAGATAGATCAGCATCGCTCCATCGACGGCCATCTCCGATACCATCGTCTTCATGTTGCCCATCGCATTGCGACGAAGCATCTGGTTGTAGGCATACATATAGCCACTGAAATGAACGGAGTCCCAACCGGTAACGAAGTGGTTGCTCCACATCAAGGTCAGCTTTTCGCGGATCGAAAGATCTTCCTTCATCATCAGGTCGAGCCACCAATCCTGCAAGCTCCATTCGAGATATTTATTGAAGCGCTGAAGATTCTGGAATTCCGTTTGTGTGCTGTTACGATCCGGAATGTAATTTTTTTCTGCCCAATCAGCGGGTTTAGGCGGCAGTGCAGTATCTTCAAGAAGTTTACTAACGACGGCATTCATCGAACCAAGTGCTTGTGCTGCGATAAAGGCCGAATACTTTGCGCCGAAGGTCGAGCGTCTGAGTACATGCCTGATCTGGCGATCTCCCCAAGTTCCGGTATATTCCGTCAGGTCATTCGATGCAGTAGTGATCGGCTGTGGATTCGCTTCCAGCGATCCGTATCCGGGGATTTGCCGTTTATCCGATTCTGCGATAGCTTGAAGTGGATTAATTGCAGCAGCGGTTGCGATCGTCGCTCCGCTGGTTGCGAGAAATTTCCGTCTATTCATAGGATTCTCAGTTATTGATGATCTACGACTCATAGATAGAGACAGCAAATTCCGAATGGTTTAAAGCATCTCAAAGATTCGTTTGATGGGTATGTATCTCATTATATATCATCATATTGATTGTGCACCCCACATTATTTCCTCCTTACGGAAAAGAGCCGGTTTTGGCCGGCTCTTTTGCATCAACTTGAGGCTGCAAATATACGAAATTTTATCGAAAAATCAAAATTGAAATGTCATAAATATATGATATGTGGATAAAATGTTGATAAAATTATTGACACCAAGAGTCCGTCATTCTGAACGGAGTGAAGAATCCCATAAGGTTTTTGCGGCTACATCATCCACCCATTTTGAAAGAGATTCTTCGCTTCGCTCAGAATGACGTAGATTAAAAATTACTGATCGAACCTTCCACTCTTGCCGGCCCCGTTGTCTTCAATCCCGAATAGATCACTACATAATACTCCTCTCTCGTCGTATTATCGCGAACCGGATTCGAAAGCATTTCCGGAGTGATCGTAACTGATGGAGGATTGCCACTCATCGATGTCTGCGGCGCATTCGAGCCGAGTGTTTCAGTTGCTGTTAGCGGAGTGATGGAGATGTTACTAACGGTCATTGGTGCAGCATGCACCTTCGATTCGAAATAGGCTTTCGTCCCGACGAGCCGAAGCTGATAGGAATCGGCACGGCAATGTTTAAAAACAAAATTGCCGTCAACCGGCGACTTAACCGTATACACCGTATCGGCCATCGTCATGCTCTGGAGTTTGAGAACTCCTTGCGCAAATGACGAAGCAGCAACGACGAGCGCTGCTGCTACAAAGAGAACTACCCTATTCATCTTATTTGAATTTATCCGGATATTGTTTGATGATACCATCGGCAAGCATATCAGACATCGCGAGTATTTCATCGTGTACTTTATCGTACGCTTTCACATCGGCATCGTAATCTTTTTTGATGCGGGCAACAGCTTCATTGGTTGTCAAGTCCAAATGATCGTGCATCATCTTTTTCATATCGGCAAGCGGCCAATTCGGATTTGCCGAGGAAAGAAACGCAGCGATCGAATCGGCATTGTCCGACCATTTTTTGCTGGCTGCATCGAGTCCGGCTTTATCGTTAGCTTTTGCGGAAAGCACCACATCTGCCGAAATGGCTATATGGCTATGGAGCAGATCGGTAAGTGCTTTGCCCGCAGCATCGCCATAGATCGGCTTGATGGCATTCCCGATGTCGTCCTGATTTTTCATCAAGCGAGCGAGGGCCTGATCTTTTCCAGGCAAGCCATCGACAAGAATAAAAATGACATTTCTTGTCCAGGTCACATGATCTTCCCAGAGCTTGCGCATACCGATCTTTAGATCGACCGATGATTGGGAAATGCCGGTGCCGGTAACAGTGGCTGGGGAAGGAGTTTGCTGCTTATTGCAGCCGATGCTAATACAGAGGGAAGAGATAAAAATAACGGTGATAAGAGTTTTCATAACGAAGCCTAATGCAATGAACACCGGAAAGCCTACTCAGGCTATCCATATCACTATACGCCCCGGCATTTTTATCGGATTGGGTTCTAAAAGTAGCCGCCGGTTTCATATTCTAATGCCGCTCGTCTTTTGCTTCGCGGGTCATGAGTTCAGTTGTTGCCTGGCGGTAGTCTTTATTCTCAAAAAGGATCTTATAGGTTTCTTCAATAATGGGCATTTCGACACCGTGTTTTTCAGCAAGCTCCCTGGCCGATTCCGTTGTCCAGACTCCTTCGGCAACCATTTTCATGGTGCCGAGGATGTCATATAAATTTCGACCTTTACCGAGTTCATACCCAAGGTTTCGATTACGCGAATGTTTCGATAAACACGTTACCACAAGATCACCAAGCCCCGCAACACCGGAGAATGTCTTATCGTCAGCTCCGAGTGCGGTTCCGAGTCGTCGCATTTCAGCGAGGCCTCGTGTGACCAGTGCCGCAATGGTATTATCGCCAAATCCTTCGCCGTCGAGAATACCGGCACAGATGGCAATGACATTCTTTAAGGCTCCGCCAAGTTCAACACCGACAAGATCTGTCGAAGTATAGAGTCTAAAGTATGGAAGTAATAATGCCTGCTGCACTACTCGGGCCGATTCTTCATTCGTCGATGCTGAGATCACAACTGTCGGAATCTGCTTTGCCACTTCTTCGGCATGGCTGGGGCCACTTAGGGAGACAAGTCGATCGCTTGGGATGTCCGTTGTTTCGGCAAGCACTTCTGTCATGCGCTTTAGGGTGTGCCGTTCGATCCCTTTGGATGCACTGACAACGATCGCACCAGCTGAAATATTTGAAGCTAATCCTGTTGTAATTTCACGGACCGCTTGCGATGGGACGGCAACCATATACAGTTCATTGCCTGCAATATTAGATCCTTCAGAAGTAATCGAAATTTCAGTTGGTATCCGAATGCCCGGAAGATACGTTATATTCTCCCGAGAAGTATTAAGCTCATCTGCTCGTTCGTCAGAACGAGTCCAGAGAGTAACTTCATGCTTACGTTCGGCGGCTACTTTCGCTAATGCAGTCCCCCACCCACCGGCTCCGATGATCGCGATCTTCATTGGCGCTTTCAACAAAAGTGCTGGGTGCTAAGTGCTGA
>DASTAO010000333.1:0-4662 GCA_035712525.1 Kapaibacterium sp. (SeqCode) | reverse complement strand
AGGAAAACGGGCGGAAGATGCCTAATGATCCGCCCGCTCCATTTGGTAAGACAAGCACGAATCACAAAAGCTTATCTTATCAATGGTTAGAACGAATACTTCGCTATGGTTGGATTGCAAAAATGCTTTTTTAATGCCTTGCAGTACCACCGTCCACGTTTACTGTTTGCCCGGTTATGATTGCCGAATCATCAGACGCAAGAAATGATACAACAGCCGCTATATCTTCCGGCGTCTCCATTGCAGCAATGGCTTGCTGGGGAAGGACATATTCAAGCATTGATGATCCGCCAAGTTTAGAGTCAGCCGGTCGCTGAGTTGCGGTGAGTCCCACGGTAATGGCATTGACGGTTATTCCATAACGTCCTACTTCCGATGCCAATGCCCGAGTAAATCCGATAATCCCCATCTTGCTTGTAATATAGTGAGTCAAATATGGAGTCCCAAGCCAAACAGTATCGCTTGAGAGATTAATGATGCGGCCAAAATTTCGCTCTTTCATCATCGAAAGCGCTGCTTTGCTCATCAGAAAAAGACCATTGAGATTGACATTTAGCACATACTTCCATTTATCGTATGAAAGTAATTCAAATGGCTCTTCGTCATACGCACCGGCATTATTGACTAGAATGTCAAGTCGACCGTATTCTTTTCTGATCCGCTGCATCAATCGGGCAACGGAATCTGGATCGGTAATATCTGTTTCTAGATATAACGGCGCATGGGCATTCACGATGCTGTTAATTGCTTCGATCGTCTCGGTAGCAAGTGCAATATCAGCGACAATGATATGCGCTCCTTCTGACGCCAGCCGGTATGCCATGGCTCGTCCATTGCCGATTGCCGATCCGGTTATGATTGCAACTTTATCCTCGTGTCGCCGTGTAAGCATGAATTCTTGTGGTATATTTACAATATGGAATACGTTCTAACAACTGATAGCCTCACAAAACGTTTCGGAGCTGCCGGCGGTGCCATTCCCGCATTGCAGGGAGTTTCGATCTCCGTTGGTACCGGAGAGATCTACTCGTTGCTTGGCCCGAACGGAGCCGGCAAAACAACCTTCATCAAATGTCTGCTCGGTATTGTATTTCCAACTTCCGGAAGTGGCTATATTCTTGGACAGCCACTTGGCTCTGTTACTGCAAAACTAAAGATTGGTTATCTGCCCGAAAATCATCGCTACCCCCTTCATCTGACCGGCGAACAAGTGCTTCGGTATTTCGGAAGATTATCAAATGTATCCGGCTCCGTATTAGAAAAACGCATCAATGAAACGCTTACCCTTGTCGGCATGGTTGATTGGCGAGGCATGAAGGTTCGCAAGTATTCTAAAGGAATGATGCAACGCCTCGGCCTTGCCCAGGCATTGATCAATGACCCCGACCTCATCATCCTCGACGAACCAACCGATGGTGTCGATCCCGTCGGACGAAAAGAAATCCGCGATGTCCTTTCGCATTTGAAGGCTAATGGCAAATCCGTATTTCTCAATTCGCACTTGCTTTCTGAAGTAGAGCGGGTTTCCGATAGAGTCGCGATCATGCGCCAAGGAAAGGTCATTACCGAAGGCACGGTCGAAGGTCTTACCTCGAATAAAGACCAGTACGAGATCAAAGTTGCAATCGATAATTTCGATTCTGCGCGTTCGCTGCTTGGTTCGCATGTTGTCAGCTTCAGTGACCATACCATGGTATTCGAATGCGCTTCGCTTGCGGAAATGAATAGGCTAATCGATATGCTTCGCTCTAATAGTATTCTCATCGAAGCTATCTCTACTAAGCGTTCTTCGCTTGAAGACCTATTCATCCAACTCATCGGTAATTCTGATGTTCAACGAGCCAGCGCTAATTAATCCTATGAAACAATTTTTCGCTATTATTGAAGAAACATTCCGCGAAGCCAAGAACAAATGGACATTGGCAGGCTTCTTCATTTTCTCGACTA
The DNA here is from genome assembly GCA_035712525.1 of Kapaibacterium sp. (SeqCode). Classification (GTDB taxonomy): domain Bacteria; phylum Bacteroidota; class Ignavibacteria; order Palsa-1295; family Palsa-1295; genus JAFDZW01. Next base: position 2,715 of record DASTAO010000333.1, on the reverse strand, counting down.
TTCTTATCGTGATTGCTTTTTTTGTATTCCAAAGTCAGGAAGTTAAAGAAGCGATGCAGCGATTCGAAACGACGTCCTTTGGAAATCAGGATATGACTCGCGCCATCATTTCCGTTTCAGTGCTTAATATTTTCTACACCATCCTTTCGAATATTCTATACGTCGTCATTATCTGCGTTGGGATATTTGCAACCTCGGGGCTCATAAACTCGCAGTTGGAAAAAGGCACGATCGATCTGTTGCTTTCCAAACCAGTCCCCCGCTGGAAATATATTTTAGGGCGATACACCGGCAGCGTCCTGATCATTTTCCTCGAGACGTTCTGGTTCATCCTTGGCATCTGGATCGTGGCGTCAAGCTCCATCGGTATCTGGAATCCATCCTTCCTGCTTTGCACTGTATTCATCACATTAGGATTTGCCGGCATCTATTCCATCGTTGTTTGCATTAGCATCGTATCAAGATCGAGTGCGTTATCGATCATTGTCGGCATAGGGTTATTCTTTATCAATTACCTCATCTCCATCGGCCATAGCATCGAGACTATGGTCTCGACCAATAGCAAATCATGGCTTAGCACTATTGCAAATATTTTGTATTACATTTTCCCATCTTCATCGGATATGGGATCCAACATGACCCACCTCTTAACCAACCAACCCCTCCTAGTCTTACCGATCTTCCTAACCATCGGATTATCGATCGTCTATTTAACCCTTGGCATGTGGGCATTCGCAAAGAAGGAGTTCTAACGTGCAGTACATAGACCTGGATATACTAATAGCCTTAAGTAAAACGAGAGTTACACCGCTTCTAAATCATGTTTACCCTCTGGGGCAAAAACCTTGACACCTCGTCCCGAAAAAAATCTTTCGCCGTCAGCACATGCGGCAACACTCCATCGCGGCGCGTAAGCACAGTTAGGTCGCGGTAGATCATTGGCGAAAATAGACTTATGGGAATAATGTCTTTATAAATGTCATCGGCAAGCAATAGATGATGATATAATGGCCCAACAAACTTCCTTTTTGCTACGAGTTTTGCTATCAAGGTAAAGTCATTGACTTCAAGGCTTATCGCCGGATGTTTAATGTGCTTTCTAATGAGTTGCTCGATCGGTTTACGCAACCGATCACCGCGTGCCGGCAAACAATATTCCAACTCGCCTAATGTTTTCTTAGTGATCTTCCCCTTTTCGATAGCTGGATGCGAACGGGAAATACAGATATAGACCGGATCGTGGAAAATAGTCTCTGCCTGGATCGACTTTATCTTTGGCGATGGTGCAAAGCAAATGTCCGCTCTGCCGCTAATAAGGGCTTCAATAATATCTTTCTGATTACCGGATATTAGCTGCTCGATTGTAATAAGTGGGTACTTTTTTGTAATAGCTTCATATAATGGAGGAAAGACATATTGCATGAATCCTTGTCTGCCTGCGATGGTGATCGTCCCGCGATCAGCAGGAAGCATGGCTGATTTTGAAAGGATCCCGCTAGAAGCAGCAACAATTGTCCTAAAATACGGCAACAGCTCTTCCCCTTTTCGGGTTGGCATCACTCCGCTTTTCGAGCGAATGAAAAGCGCGACCCCAAGCTCCTTTTCCAATACCGATAAGGCGGATGAAACGGCTGGCTGAGTAATCCCAAGGCTTTTGGCAACAGCATTAACCGAACCTAAAAGCGCTAACCTGCTGCAAATTTCTGCCTGCTGAATGGTCATAAATTATTCTTATATTATTTATAATAAACATTATGATAATTTATTTATATTCCCGCTGTTTTTAGACTGTTATTCCGAACGGAGTCCACAGGACGAGGAGAGGAATCTGTAATAATTAAGATATATGTTCTTTTCAAACTGTCATTCCGACCGGAGGGGGGAATGACAAGTAGGATAAGCTCGAAAACCAAACCACCAACCACTATGGCAAATACCATTTCTCAAAACGGACAGACCACAGCACAGACCGGCACCGAAGCCGTCAAACGCGCCCTCCCAGCAATGCTTAAAGGCGGCGTTATCATGGACGTCGTAAATGCCGAACAGGCAAAGATCGCTGAAGAAGCAGGCGCTTGTGCTGTCATGGCGCTTGAGCGCGTACCCTCAGATATTCGCGCCCATGGTGGTGTAGCCAGGATGTCCGATCCTGAGCTGATCATCGAGATCATCGAGTCCGTCTCGATCCCTGTCATGGCAAAAGCCCGTATCGGTCATTTTGTCGAAGCACAGATCCTCGAGTCGCTTGGTGTTGATTGTGTCGATGAAAGCGAAGTCCTCACGATGGCCGACGAAGAAAATCACATTGATAAGAATAAGTTTACCATCCCTTTTGTCTGTGGTGCTCGCAATCTTGGCGAGGCTCTGCGCCGTATTGCCGAAGGTGCAGCAATGATCCGCACTAAAGGCGAAGCCGGCACTGGCGATGTCGTCGAGGCTGTCCGCCATGCCCGCTCTATCTTTGGTGAGATCAGAAAACTTACCGTCCTCTCTCCAGAAGAACGCTACACCTTAGCAAAGAACATCGGCGCACCGATCATCCTTGTCAATGAAGTCGCTGAAGCCGGCAAATTGCCGGTTGTGAATTTCGCTGCCGGTGGAATTGCAACACCCGCCGATGCCGCGTTAATGATGCAGCTTGGAGTCGATGGTGTATTCGTCGGTTCCGGAATTTTCAAATCGAACAATCCTCAAAAGCGTGCTGCTGCGATCGTT
>DASTAO010000332.1:0-5055 GCA_035712525.1 Kapaibacterium sp. (SeqCode) | reverse complement strand
AAGGTATCAGCAGGTCCGGCTCCTTTCGGATGCAGAGTAACCGGGAATTTCACAGCAGAGGTAGTCATCGTAAATGAGCCATCAGCACCACCCAGTTTTGCACCGGTTACTATGACCGGCGCAGTGCCTTTAAGAGAATCCCCGCTATTAAAATAAAAGATCGTCGCGCAGTGGCTATCGCCTATTTCAGTGATCGGATATACGATGGAGTCCTTGTGATATCCAAGCGACGCGTTAACTAGCCCCCAAGGTGACTTTGTCAAATCGAAATCCAAGCCTTTGATCGTATCTGCTATTGCGGATGCCTTATAGTTGAGTTCTTTTACAACATAATTACCTTTATCATCGACAATAAGTACAGCAGCATATCCCGAATCAAGCGGGTTTTGAACGAACAATCGTACACATTTAGTTGATAAAGTATCCGAGAAGTTTATCTCACCTTTACCATCCGGGTCGTCTTTCGGATCGAAACGGACATTGTATGATACATATCCTGCGGTTGAACCTACTTTAGTGACAAGATCTCCGTCCGGATCATTTAATAATGAGATAGATTTGATCTTCGGACTATTGGACCCAGTAACTTTTGCACACACATCCCACTTTGCACAGAGGGTATCAATGGTAACTGTAAAAAATGAGGAGTCTCCGGTATTGGCAGCGAATCCCACTGGCGTTGCATATCCGAAGAAATGATCATCCGAACAGAAATCACCAAGATCGCGGTCAGCATCGATGGCACGGAAGCCGTAATTATAAACTATGAATGGCTTCTTGATGGTGCTCGTGGCATAATAAGCTCTCGGTGAATTCAACTTAATAGCCATTCCTATTAGATTGGGAGCGATTGCACCAAAGTTCTTTAATCCTCCAACTGTTCCAGCCGTTTTTATCGGTACTAATGGGCCTCCATCCTGTGCCCACTGGAGTGTACCGTTATTATAATCGTCTTTATCGCAAATAAGAGTGATATAATACCCTTGGTAAACCTCCTGGGGAGTAACATTAGAAGGCACATACCAAAGATATGAGGACTTCCAACAAGACTTGGGAATAATGCTTAGCTGTGATGGTGCCGGATACGGAGCGCCGCCTTGCATCCGCTGATCATATTGTACCACATGCATCTTTGCTCCATTATTATCATAAGCACTAGTAGCTGTAGTTATACCTGTTTTAAGAACCATCGCAGCAGGATAAGGATAAACAGAATATGAGATAGCTGCAGGTGAGCTTAAAGTTACTGTCGTATGATCCGGATAGTTCGCAGGAGCATTTTGTAATTTGCCGTAGAACATTGCGACATTATCTCCATCCCCTCCCTGCGCATTCTTCGAATCCACCATCGGCACGGTAAAATATCCTGTCGAATCCCAATACTCAACCGGGATCATTTGCTCGACCATGTAATCGCGCTGCTCAACAAGGATTGTACCGACATCACTGCCTTCGGTAAAAGCATTTTCATGTCCTCCGATAACAGCAACAGGCCTATCGGCTACAACAGTCGTTCCAGAGATATTGCAATAGCTATCGAGCCCTTGCGATTTGACCATATAGCATTGGCCGCGTTGTAATGTAATAGTATATGGATGCACTTCCCCACCGGAACTATCACCGCAATTAACTCCTGGATGGTGAAGTACTTTTGTGGTTGAATTAGGTGTTATGGTGACTTTAGTACCATCAAAAGCAGCGATCACCATAAAGTACCCTGAAGCATTTTCAGAGCTTAAATATCCTCCGGCACCACTTGGATTATCTTTATAGGCCTCGACTACATATTCCTTCCCCAGAGCACTAACAGGCAATGACAAATAACTGCCACCGGAATTTGCGCCTGAACTGAAAAACTGCACATTGATAGGCTTCTTGGAAGTAATGTGCATGGCGCGCCATTGGGCAACTTCGCCATCGAAGTTATTCCCATCCATTCGCATCTTTGTGCGATCAACCGGTACAATAAGGGCACGACGCTTAGCAATTTTATAGGATGAAGCTACTACTTCTTTTCCTGTTTTATCATCAAAATAAGAGACTGTAAATTGATTATCAGTGTAACTCGCAACCAGCACATAGACACCGAAGAATGGCTTTGGGTCACGAGTGCCCAAATTCAGATTTTGGTCATTATAGGATGGATAAAGCCAGCCGAGATAAAAATCCTTACCGTCGGCATTAAGACCCCGTTGCCCGACCTGAGCAACCGAGCCTCCAGCAAGCCACAACACCAAAAGAAGAGAAATACCCGCTATTTTCATTGCTATACCAAATTAGTCCACACAATAGAACCGCGACAATAGTCATTTGTTACACTTCGACAGTTATCACCTAATACATTCAATACGATTATACTCTATAAAGACACACAGCATAAACGCTTTAGATCATAAAAGTTACAAGTCTATGGCATCCGTATCGTTTTATTCAAAATATCGCCGTTTTCAAAAGAGATATGAACGATATAAATACCCTGAGGTAACTTTGGCAAGGTCATATTACCGACATCCGTTGAATGGAATATCGACCTCCCTAAAAGATCATATATCGAATACTCCTTAATCCCATCGAGGCCAAGAATGCTATGCGGAGCAAGAGCAGCTGTTTTATCCTCCACTCCGAGGTCTGGTTCAAAACCACTCCCTCTCCCTGTAAGAGTAGATATTGTTTTTGATCGGACTTTAAGTTCAGGAGATAGATCCGTCATCCAGGTAATGTTCTTCGAAAGAGCTTTTGCTTTCTTCGGATGAAACCAGGCAAACATTTCGATCGATGCCCCGGGAAGTAATTCGACAGGCAGCAACTTTAGAAAATAATCATTATCCAAATTGAAGTTCGATGTATCTCTTGATGCTTGAGCACGAAAAACAATCACCGAATCATAGGTGCCGTTAGCAAGGGTTATTACTTTACAGTCAGAACTTCCAATATCATGTTCGCCAAATTCAATATCGGTGGCAATAAAACTACCCGTGACTCCATCGCCCGTCACAGAAAAATGTACACTCTGCTGACAAATTTGACCGAGGTAAATTGTCCCGATGTGACGCCCAAGATGGCTTGGCCTGAATTGAAGATGGATTATTAAACTATCTGAAAAATCTTGTTTGGGTAGTGCCGGCTCCGTTTTAATTATCTGAAATACAGCTCCATCAGAAGAATTTATCTCTCCGACAAAATGAGTGCCGAAATTATGATCAGGGAAGAAATGCACTTTTAGAGTTTTTACTAACGGCACACCGGGGTTAGTCCCTGCAAAGCGAAGAGTATCGTCTACTAAATCTCCTGCTTCAGTCTTACCCATTTCAGTAATACTACAAGCATCAACAACCAAGCGAATAGGTATAGAAAGCACTGCACCAGAGCGATCATATACCGAAAGGCCAATTGTATTACGGTCAGATAGATCAGTACGATTTACTGTAAAACAAAAAGAAGTGTCGTTTCCTGATAATACGATCTCTCCTTTGCCAAGAGGATCCAAAACCAGATCGAAAGCAGCTTTCCCGGAATCGATTGATACATATTTAATACCATTGAGTATGCTATTGCTCTTTACGCAAATGTGAAATGCTCCACACTCACTTTGCACAGAAGATATCATCGAAGAAGCCGGTAAACCTCGCTGCTTAAATCCCATCCCAGCTGGTGAGCCATAACTAAATGAATGTTGTGTGTTTGATATAGTGACCGACTGAAAGCCGTAATTATACAGTGCTAAAGGAGACCATGATGTTACAACATACGAACCCGGCTGCAAATGAAATACATACCCTCTTGTTCCGTGATAACTATTTACCAGTTCATCCGTTTTTTGAAGACTGGCAGCTGCTTTGATCGGTACGGGATCGCGGCCATTAAAAGAAACCATAATAAATTCAAGCTCGCGTAAATCCGTAATGATGGTAATATAATTTGAAGATTGTTCTATCGGACTGACTTCAGGTACAGTAAAAGCAAAATACTGTTTCCAGCACTGATCAGGAATAACGTTCATCGTCGTTGGCGTCGGACTTATACCAGCAGGATTCTGCCGACGATGGCCATATTGCATTAACGCAAACTTACTATCGGTAGAAAACCACGTCGAGCCAACCGCCAGCGATTTAGATGCTTGGGGAAATTGATTCTTCCCGATAGGGATATTCTGCTTAATGGATTGCACCGTTACATTCCCATTAACCTTTTTTGTTTTATATCCTTCACCGAATAGCAATCGGTATTGATTTCCAGGATCAACTGATTTCTCAAATAATGGCGCAGAGCTATAACTAGTATCCCAACACTCAACCGGTATCAACTGCTGGATCATAAAATTGCGCTCGTCGACGACAAACGGCTCTACATAGCTATCGTCGCTATACGCATTTTCATGGCCTGCTATGACACCGATTGGTTTCGATGCCGTTATTCTGCTGCCAGAGATATCACTCTCCGATGAACTGCCCTCGGAGAAAACGGTGTATGATTGTCCACGATTAAGAGTAATGCTGTATGGTTTGGGGATTCCTGTAGCACCCTCGCCGTAGTAAATGCCTTCGTGCCCACCGGCTGTTCGTGATGATGGAGTTATCTCGATCTGTGTCGCATTCTCCGAAGCAACGATCTCGAAAAATCCTCGTGATCGTTCGTTACTCACAAGGCCGCCAATTCCATCCGGATTATCATGATAACTCATTACAACGTACTCCTTGCCCCAACACTGCGGCGGCAAAGCAAGGTAAGAACCGCCAGAACAAACTCCCGTACTATAGCACTGAACGCTGATCGCACCGTTCGAGACGACATGACAAGTATGATAGGTAGCAACATCACCAGTTGTGTCGCCAAGTAATTTTGTAAGATCGAGTGGGACCGTTGCCGATTGGTGCCCTTGAATTGTCACAGTGTGATCAAAGATCTCGGCACCTCTATCATCATAGTATGAGATCGTGACAGTAGCTTTGAAGAGTGCTGCTATCAATAGTGACACTCTGAAATGCTGCTGCAACTGTGGTTCGCTCACCACCTGCCGATTAAACGACGGCAGTACAAATCCGATAAAATATTCCC
>DASTAO010000331.1:0-13560 GCA_035712525.1 Kapaibacterium sp. (SeqCode) | reverse complement strand
ATCGGAACACGGCGATTAACCTTTACGATAGAAAAGCCCGATTGGAAATCCATTGGTTGAGAAACATTTTCGGCAGCAATATTGAAGGCTTTCGTCGACATTTCATTCTCACTCTTGGTCATGAGTCCCCAACGGCCGGCTTTCTGCTTATAGCCCGGGCGTTCGGTATATTGCTTGGCAAGCGTATCGAAATTCTCGCCGTTAATGATACGCTTATACAATGCTTTGGCAAGCGAATCGCTCATGACATAGATCTCGGAAACATCAATTCGCTCCGGCCACATGAAGCGAGCTTTGTGCTCGTTATAGAACTTGACTTCCGCAACGCTATCCGGTTTTACGTTATTCCACACGCGGCGGTTTTCGAGTTCGAAGAGCATGATGCCATTCTTATAATCGGCCATCATGTTTTCAAACTCCGGATATTTCTTATCAATGTCCTTTGCAACGATCTGGAGCGCTGCGTCGTCCAAATGCTTATTGATAAAATCATATACTGAATTACGAGCCAGTGCATAACCGGGCTGAGCATTCAACGAATCGATGAAGATACCGATGGTGGTCTTCTTTCCCTCGATCTCATAGATCGTCAGCGCCTTTTCGCCAACGGTAAATTTCTTCGCCCAAAGCGAATCGATAGTGGTGCGGCTTGAATCAATGCGGCTGATAAAGATATTCACACTCGAGCTATCGATACGGGCATGAGCATCTTTTTTAACCTGAGCCAGCACTTTGTCTTTGTCCTCGTTAAAGTAGAAATTCTTATAGAGTTTTTTTAACTGATCTTTATCCTGAGCAAAGGTTTTGTTCGGGATGATCCCATCACGACGAATAATGTGGTAGCCGCGCGATGTACGAACAATACCGGACATCTGACCATCTTTCAATCCATTATATGCAACTTCATCGAACGGTCGTTCGGCACGGCGGCTTTCATGGTCGATGTATCCCATGTCCCCACCTTTATCGGCCGATGTCTTATCATCGCTGATCGACTTCGCAACATCTTCAAATTTGGCTCCGGCAAGGATCGCTTTATAGGCGCTATCGATCTTATGATAATACTTCAAGGTATCATTGCCCTGGACGTATTGCGACATTGCAACGAGGATGTGATGTACTTTTACACCACTAATGCGCGGTTGCTTACGAAGCAATTGCACCACATGGTATCCGAAGCGAGTCTTGATCGGGACTTGCGTAAACTCCATCACTTTTAACCCGTATGCTGCATCCTCGAACGGACGGATTGTCTGCCCACCAGTGAACCAGCCGAGCGAACCGTTATCTTGTGCCGAGCCAGGATCGTCAGAGCCTTCCCAGGCATTCGAATCTTCCGGAAGATGCTTGGTCATGCGCTCGGTTTCTTCGCGCTTAAAATCGGCAGGGCTGTTAGCAAACTTGATGTGCTTATCGCTCAGGACAACCTGTGACATCGGATCGCCATTGCGCAGTTTTTCTAATGCTTTGAGTGCTCGCTTATACGCCCGAAGCGTATCGGCCGGATTATTCCAATCTTTTACGCGAGCAAGGAAATGAGCAGCTTCAACTTCGACCTGACGGCGTTCGAACATTTTCTGGATCGCCGGATCGGTAAGCATCTTATCGAGCACGAACGGACCGGCGAGCAAGGCGCGATATCCATCCATTTCTTTCGTGATCTTCGGATCGCTTTCAAGCTTCTGCGATTTGGCATCGAGCAGCTTCAGGCGATAATCGGCATAGATCACTAAAAAATCTTTCAGCGAATCGAGCGTTGTCGCATATGGATTCTTATCGTTCATCCGTCGATAGGCTTGCTCGAATTCTGAGAGGGTTACATCCTGCTTCGAGGTCTTGATCAGGACCGGATCGCCATTAGAAGCAGTTGACGGAGCTGTCAGTCCTTGCTTCTGCTTTTGAGCCATGGCGTTAGAGCCGATAACAGTAAGGCCGATCACGGCGAGGACGGCGCCGATCTTGCTAAAAGAGCGATACATTCTGACCATAAGTATGGTTAATTCCTTCTGAAAAAAGTGATTATAGCTACGGTCGGTTTGCTACGAAACAACCAGAGCTTTGTAACGCAAAGCCTCGGAAGTTTGGTTCGAAAACCGCTTTCTGACAGGGGAGCTGGGGGTTGCTTAGTTAGTCTAATATAGTTAGTTATAATAGACTAAGCCGCCAATGATCGTCCAGATGACACCCATCAAGAAATAAAAAGTCAGGGTGTTATTGAATCCGACAGAAAAGCTTAGCGAAAAAGGTACGCTTTTTGCCCTGCGAAGAAAACTCACAAGTCCGTACGAGCCTCCGATGAAATGCAAGATGAAACAGCCGGTAACGATATAGTACATTCCGCCGAAGATGGAATTCAATCGCACTCCGCCAGCCATTAGGCGCCACCACTCAAGGCCGAATGCAAATAAGAACAAGAGCGAAGTCAGCATTCCCAGCATCGTAAATAACCGAAAGCGATCGAGGATATTCTCTTTTAAGGCTTTTCGGGCAATAACCATCAATACTATTGTTGTGATTAAAGCAAGCCAACTTGGTAAGATATTTATAAGTGTCATAGGCGGCGCACCGAGTGGGGGCCAGACATCAGTATTACCTCGAAGCACTAAATAGCCCCCAAAGAGCCCCGCGAAGAGCATGATCGTCAGACCGATATAGAGCAGAAACGCAAAGCGCTTTGAATTAACCAGCTCCCTGCCATCATGGGTAGTGTCATAAAGACCGGAGCGTTCGAATAAATATCCGAGCATGGCTTAGAGTGTAGGATAGATAATGATATACACAACCGAGATCGCTACGACGAGCAGAATGGTGCTCACCAACAGGATCAATATCTTCTTGTTGCGCTTACGCTCGGTTACGGAAGTTTTTACGCTCGAACCGTTAGTGTAGATGGTGTTCGTTTGCATGGTTACAAGGTATCTAAGATCATTAAGCCAAGCAGCGCCGGTAAATATAAGATCGATGCGATAAGCAGTCCCCTCGCTGAGGAGTTCGTCCGTTTAACGACAACATAGAATCCGCTGGCAAGATAGAGAATGCTAAATACTAATGCCCCGATGAAATAATATTCGCCCGTCATCATAAGCTTTGTGGGCAGAATACTGATCGGTACCAGGGCTACGAGATAAATAATCGATTGGTGGGCTGCCGATATTCCTTCTGGTTCGATGACCGTTAACATCGGCAATCCTGCACGTTCGTAATCCTTTCGATACATCCAGGCGATCGCAAGGAAATGAGGGATCTGCCAGAGAAATAAAATTGCAAAGAGGGTCCAGCCTTTAAGATCAATACTACCGGTAACTGCCGCCCAGCCGATCAGAATCGGTACTGCTCCAGGGAATCCACCAACCACCGTTGCAAACGAAGTTGTCCGTTTCATCGGAGTATAAATAAATAGATACCCGACGAGCGTTGCCACAGCGAGTATACCCGTAAGATAATTCACAAGCACCAGCAGATAAAGCGAGCCGATGATTGAGGTGAGTATCCCAAAGACCATCCCTGATGTTACCGAAATTCTACCGGCAGGAAGCGGGCGCTTTTCGGTACGTTTCATTTTTAGGTCGAGCCCGACTTCGATCACCTGATTCAATGCTCCCCCACCGGCAGTTACTAATGCTGTACCAAGGATTGTATGAAAGAGCAGCGTAAAATCAATGAATTTATGCGACGCTACCCAGAATGCCGTGAAGGTCGTGATGAGCGAATAAAATCCGATGCCCGGTTTCGAGAGATCGAAGTAATCGCGGATCATCTGTTTGAGATCCGTCGGTGCTGGCTGCGGTGAAGGTAGTACTTGTTCCATTAGGACACCGTTGCCATTTCTGTAAATGAAATTTTTTCGTCGGCATGCTCTTGAGTAACCGAACATAAGCAGTACCGAACTCGCATGAATACGATAAACTCTGTCATCAACACCGATGCACCGGTCACAACATGAAGCGACGTCCAGTTCGGTTCTTTACCCGACCAGATCGTAATCGCCCCAAGCGAAATTTGAATAAGCACTAATAGTATTCCGATAATAGCGGGAGTGCGAAGGGCTTTTACCGTCGTCTTATATGCTCTGATATTCAATGCAATGATAAGCGTTGCCACAACGAAAGCCCAACTACGATGCAGAAAATTTAAGACGACACCGAGCGACACAAAATCAGGAATAACTTTCCCGTTTGACAAAGGAAATGTTGGGATGGCAAGACCGGCTTCTTCGTGGCGCATCAATGCTCCGAGAATAAGCTGAACGAAGATCGCAATGATGACGAACGAGGCATGCTTGCGAAGCGAAGCATAATTTCTGCCATCGTAACTATGCTCTTCACTCAGTGCCCAGTTCTTCGAAGTGATAAGAGCGATCGCTGTCGTCAGGCAAAGCGTAATCTGTGCAAGTGTTGCATGTGAAGTGGATATCCAGGTTGGCAGCAAGAAGATAACCGTTAAACCACCAAGAACTCCCTGAAGAATCACTGCGCCAAGAGCAGCCCAGCCAAGCTTTTTGAGATAGGGCTTATCAGTCTTAAACTGAAGTACGAATGCCTGCACCAGAATTAAAAATCCGACAAACGAAGCGACAAGCCGGTGGGAGTGTTCGTAAAAAATATTTGCCCGCCACATATCGAACGGGAAGCTGAACATGAACTGGCCATAGGTATTCGGCCAATCGGGGACGGAGAGACCGGCTTCATGGCTTTTGACGAGCGCGCCCATAAAGATGAGCCAAAGCGTCGAAGCGGCGGTAAAAACTGCGAAGAAGTGAATAAATCTGCGAGGGCGGCTCGAATCCATTGCGCGCACTCTAACAAGAAAGAACCGCTTTGGGTTTGGTGCTTACGCAGCCATCGCTATCCCGCGATGCTCAGCGCACCAATTGCGGATATATTCGGCGATCGCCGACATCGGAGCTCCGGGAGTAAAGAGATCGCCCACACCTTGAGCTGAAAGGGCTTTTACATCGTCGTTCGACATGATGCCGCCACCGGTCAGGAGCACATCATTGAGGCCCTTATCTTTCATCAAATTCAGGATTCTAGGAAAGATCGTCATGTGCGCACCGGAAAGCATGGAAATGCCAATGACATCGACATCTTCCTGCAATGCCGCTTCTACGATCATTTCAGGAGTTTGGCGAAGGCCGGTATAAATAACTTCCATTCCGGCATCACGAAGTGCGGCGGCGATAACCTTGGCTCCGCGATCATGGCCATCAAGGCCGGCTTTGGCAATTAGTACTCTGATCTTTCGATTCATAGGTTCGGTAAACACTCATAATCAGTCAGAAGTTTGAGCTTTAAGAGACCGCTTGTCATTCCGAACGGAGCGGAGCGATGTGAGGAAGCTGTAGGGATTGAGTCTTTTAGATACTAAGAGATTATTAAAGAGTGTCGTAGTCACAGATTCCTCCCGTTGGTCGGAATGACACTGAGATATTGGGGCAGTTACAATAACGGTGGTCTTAAAAGCTTACGTCGATCACCCGCCCGGTATGTTTTTCGAACAACGCGCTTGTCTCAGCTACAAAAATCCGATTGCCTTCAATGCCAACTTTACCTTTCCAATCTTTTCCAAGTGGAATTTCACCGATCTTTTTAATGCCGATCCAAGGATTGCCGGTCATCGAGGAAGTAGCCACATCGTAAGCTAAACCGGAATCACGGACGAAGGTAACAAGCATTAAATAGTGCAAGACCGTGCTATCACCATTACAATCGGACGTATGTAGCACGAGGGTACCGTTGGTTGTTGTGCCAATGAACTCGTATCCGAAATATACCGGGCGGATCGTTTTTTTCTTTGTCTGATCAAACCAATAGACGAAGGTAGGTTTACCTTCGGCTTTCATGCTATCGATCCTGCCCCTATAGCGCTCGCTATTCTGTGATTGGGTAAGATTTATTTCCACGACCTGATCGCCGCCTTCGCTATTCCATGAAGAAAGATCTTTCACGATCTTCGGAGAAATGTATGGAGACTTTGTAAATGAGTACGGAATGTCTGTTGCCGGGACCAGTATCCGTTTATGACTCGCACTCATCATTGCATAAGGTCCACCATTATTGCTTAACTCACTATCACGCTGCGGATTCCTTGGCTGTGGAGAATACTTGAAAGCAATTCCAAATTTCAGGGCATTTACTTTCCAGCTAACATCTTTGATAAGATCGTTAAGCGCGAGCAGAAAACTAATTTCCGGTGCAACGTAGAAGGTATGTTCTTTATCGGCAGCAAATTCTCCAGCGAGCGAGAATACTCCGTGAAGCAACGGGGAATTGGTATTCGGCAATATTCCGGACGATTGATCGCGATAGGCACTTCCTGTAGAATTACCCAATGAATCGAGAAATAATCCTTGCGAAGTCTTATCAAATTGCGAGTAATGCGCTTTCATCAGTAACCCAACCCTAAGCCCCGCACTAACAAGAATATGATCGAAGAATCTTGCACCAATTCTCGGCTCGATACCAACTGAACCCGCAAGCAAACTCAACGAATGAGAGTATGAGCCCGGCTTATTCATACTATCGAGAAACACCGTCGTCGGTTGGCTGACGCCCTGCAGCTGGCCGTCATGCGCGATATAGCCGATATGCACTCCTGCAAAAAAGAGGTCGCTTATCGGCCGCTCATATAGAAGATCGAATGAAAAGCCCGATGCCTTTCCGGAAGCGAATTGCGGACAGCAGTTAGGCACGCCAGGCAGCGCACGGAAATCCGTCTCGTGATTATTCTGTCCGACGCTTCCTTCAATACCATAACGGGTTCGCATCGTATCCTGCGCCGATGCAAGAACAGGAATAGCGATCGATAAGAATGCGAGTAACAATCTTTTCATGGGTAACACAACAAATTTGCGGCAAGAGTACTTACGAAAGCTCGGTTCGATACTGCACTAATGCTCTCGGCCGGTCAGTCACAATAGCTTTAACACCACAAGCGATCGCCTTATCAAAATCCTCTTTCGTGTTGATCGTATAAACCGATAGATGAATATTGTTTTCCTTTATATCATCAAGCCGACGATCGGTAAGCTCTGAAAGCTGCGCCGCATAAGTGGCAGCACCGGTCATTGACATTAGCTCCGAGGGCAACATCTCAACGATATCCTCACCCCCATAAAGCTCCGAGAGCTCATGCGTCGGATGAATGATCGTGGTGATGACGGTTGCAGAGATAGATTTTATATAATCAGGCCGAAAGGATGAATATAGCACATGGTCTTGCATTTTATATTGCTCAACTAACGAAAAGACAGTGGGCAGTAACGGCAGTTCGTTAATGGCGCCATAGCCTTTGAGTTCGATATTAAGATAAGAACGGGCGGCAGCAATGGCAATAATATCTTCGAAGCGTTCGTAGCTACCGACACCATCGATCTCATCGTGATGACAAACGATCTCGCCCGATGTCGTAAATTGAATATCGACCTCGATCATCTCAGCCCCACTATCGAGTGCTGCACGAACGGCATCGAGCGTGTTCTCTTTTGCGCCGAGCGAAGTATCGCCACGATGAGCACAGATCATCGGGTAGCGATTGAAGTCAAACTCTTTCAGCGGTGGTAAATTCATTCTGGCAAAATGGGAATATCGAATCTCACACCGCGTAAAAATTCCTCTGCTGTCATCTTTCGTTTTCCTTCACGCTGCACTTCGAGAATTTCGAGCGGCTGTGTTGCGGTAGTGACGAATAGCCGTTTGTTATGGCTATCCCGTAATAGTACACCAGGCTTATTGTGTACGGATTCGCCACTTACTCTTGCCTTATATATTTTCAACTTCTCTTCATTCGGCAGTGTAAACTCAGCAAGCATCATCACTGCACCGGGTATTGGAGATAATGCTCGTATTTGATTATGAACAGCTTCGGCAGGGCGATCGAAGTTGATGAAAGTATCAGCTGGTAATATTTTCGGTGCCGGTGTTGCCTCGGCATCATTCTGAGCTCTGGGCACAAGAGTATTATTAACGAATCCGTTGATCGTATCGAGAGCGAGTTTCGCTCCGAGCTGCATTAGATCATCATGCAGTTCGCCGAGATCTTCATTCTCAGTGATCGCAACTTTTTCCTGCAATAATATTCTTCCTGCATCGACAGTCGGCTCAAGTAAGAAGGTTGTAATACCGGTCTCCTTTTCACCATTCATCAATGCTCGCTGCATCGGTGCGGCACCACGATATTTCGGCAGCAGCGAAGTATGGACATTGAAAGCTCCGAGCTTCGGTAATGTATATACTTCTTTAGGTAAAATTCTATAGGCTACAACACAAAAGATATCAGCATTATATGCTGCAAGAGCATTGACGAATGATTCATCGCGTAGTTTATCGGGAGTCAGAACCGGGATGCCAAACTCATCGGCTTTTTCATGAGTGCCGGTCTTTCGTATCTTCAATCCCCTGCCCTGTTCTTTCGGAGCAACGGTCACGGCACAAACAACATCGACACCATTATCGACCAAGTATTGCAGAATGTATCCTGCAAATTCAGGGGTGCCGAAAAAAATAACTTTTGGTTTCAACGGTCGTGATTCGTGGTGCGCGGATCGTGGTTCGTAGTACGCGCGAATCACGAACCACGAATCACGAACCACGATTTAAGATGCTAATTTTGATTTTAGTAACGAAATGACCGGCACCGGACTCGGATCAACGCCACATAATAATGCCGTATAGTAACTTACCCAATCGCCAAGTGCAATGAGACTGAACATTCTGGCGAGCGGAGAGTACCCAGTTGCTTGTATCTCTTCAACATGTACACCTTTGCTCTGTAATACTTCCCGAAGAATATCAAAGCGCTTGCCAAGCCGTGGATGCTCATCTCCAAGTGAGCGTAAGAAAACCACAACAAACTCATCCTGTTTTTCTGGGAAACTCCAGCCGTTGATCTCATTATGATTCATCTCCGGCAAAATATTTCCGAAGGCAACATGCTTCGCATTTTCCTGTATCTGTCCGCGCCAACGAATATTTACCGTATCGAACCATTCACAATCGGAATACACAACCGGAATTTTTGATTGGATAAGTTTTGCCAATGCAAGCGCATGATTCGAATCATCAGTTTTATCCGGGCCATATTCTGCTGCAAAGTGATGCAGCTTCGAAGCAGTCTCCGTTAAGAATGCTTTTTGCATTCCGGTAAAACCGATCTTCTCGAGCAACATCAATACCGGCACGAATGAATATGCTAAAGCCGCACGCGGCTGAAAACCTTTTGGAAGTTCAATGAAAGGATGATTATCACGAGCAGCAAATTCTTTAACAGTACCCCCGGTGGAAATGCAAACGATCTGAGCTCCGCGCTTTTGTGCATGCTCATACATTTCGAGCGTCTCTTCAGTCGTACCGGAATAACTCGAAACGATCACAAGCGTCTTTGAATCGACAAAAGCCGGAAGCCGATACGTCCGGTTGATCGTCATCGGGATATGCATCGATGACGCAAGGTACGACTTCACCAGATCGCCACCGATCGCCGAACCACCGAGACCGGCGAGCACGATATTTGCGATATTCTCTTTCTTGGGCAGCGTAAGCGTCGCAAGTGCAGCTTCGGTGCGAGCCATCGCATCGAGGAAATGGTCGCCCATACCGGCGATGGCAGTACCCATTCCATCCGGATCGAGTTGTTTGATCAAATCGGGGGTAATCATAAGGAAATAAAATTATGGTCGCAGATATAATCCTGAGCGGATTGTAACGCCCACTTGCAAGCGAAAAGTTTACCGTTGCGGCACCCCAGAGTATGTCGCATTATTCTTCGTATATTTCGATATGGAGCTTTATACCCAGA
Organism: Kapaibacterium sp. (SeqCode); assembly: GCA_035712525.1. Taxonomy (GTDB): domain Bacteria; phylum Bacteroidota; class Ignavibacteria; order Palsa-1295; family Palsa-1295; genus JAFDZW01. The sequence continues at coordinate 3,765 of DASTAO010000331.1, read as the reverse complement.
TCATTTGGCTATTCGTACTGGCGATCCCTATTGCCTGTGTCGCCTGGACAGTAACCCACGAAGAGGTTTTTCGCGAACCGCATGAGTACTGCGTCAGAAGAAGTAAGGAAGGGAAAACGATCCTTGCCAGAAAATTTTTCTACCTCTTCACCTGCGAATATTGCTTCAGTCACTACGTGACCACCTTCTTCATAATCCTAACAGGCTATAAATTATTATTAGACGATTGGCGCGGCTACCTAATCGCCGGCTTTGCATTAGTCTGGGTAGCTAATGGCTATATGAGTCTATTTGCATATTTGCGACAAGATATCAAAAAGGAAAAAACAGAAATAGCTGTTATGGAAAAGCAGTCAGATAAATAAAATCGGAGTGGTCATTAAATCCCATTAATCAAGTTTAGAGGTTTTCGCCTCATATCCTCTCCATCCCCCAATAATATACTTCGCATTCGTATATCCCATCTCATTGAGTAACTCGGCTGCTCTCGGGCCGCTTTCGCCACCGCCGCAGTGGCAGTAGATCTCGGTGGTTTTATCCGGGATTGCGTTTTCGATACTAGCTTCCACTTCTGTTTTGTAGATGTTGATCGCGCCGGGGATGTGTGCTTCGGTATATTTTTCGGGGTCGCGGACATCGATTACGATCGAGGCAGGATGCTCTTCCCTGCTCTTGAGAAAATCTTCTACTGATATGCCTGGAGGATTCATACTATTATTTTGGCTGATAGTATAGAACGATTACACCACTGCCGAACTGTTTGGTTTTGAGAAGCGTGAGATCGATCCTATCCGATATATCCTTAAATAATCGAAGCCCGCTTCCGGCAATGATCGGATGGACGCAGAGTTGATATTCATCAATCAAGCCGAGCTGCGTAAGCTGAACGATCATGCTCGGACTGCCAGCAAAGATATCTTTTCCGTCCTGTTGCTTTAATGCTATTATGTCTTCTTTGACGAGCTCTTTTTTCAATGTTGCACTCTTCCAATCGACACTGTTTAGCGTTCGCGAGAAAACGATCTTTGGAATATCGTCCATTAGTATTGCAAAATCATCCATTGGTTTGTTGCCTGATGGCTCTTTCACTAACGTCGGCCAAAAGCTTTCCATTAATTGATAGGTTGTCCTTCCGTATAACAGGAGCCCTGCCGTGCGCATGAGATCGTTATAATGCTCGTGCAATTCATCATCGACAATCGCTGCAGTATGATCGCAAAAGCCATCGATCGTCATGTTGATCGCAGCAATGAGTTTTCTCATCGTACCAAAATAGAAACTGTTTTAAAACTAAGCAGTCGGGCGACCATTAGGATAGCCCGACTGCGATCCTTTACAGATCTCGATTATTTCTTCAATACTTTCGCGACGGTCTCGCCTAAGAGCGCCGGAGAATCCACAACCGTAATGCCACAGCGGGTCATGGTTGCCATTTTCTCATCGGCAGTACCTTTGCCACCGCTGATGATAGCGCCGGCATGTCCCATTCTGCGTCCGGGAGGAGCAGTACGGCCGGCGATGAAGCCGACGACCGGTTTCTTTACATTATCCTTAATGTACATCGCTGCTTCTTCCTCAGCGCTGCCACCGATCTCGCCGATCATGATGATGGCATCCGTCTCCGGATCGGCTTCGAACAATTTTACAGCATCGATGAACTGCGTACCGATGATCGGATCGCCGCCGATACCGATCGCCGTCGATTGACCCATTCCGGCATCGACCACCTGCTTCACTGCTTCGTAGGTCAGCGTTCCGGAGCGCGAGACAATGCCGATACGGCCTGGCTTATGGATAAAGCCGGGCATGATACCGATCTTTGCTTTACCGGGCGAGATAACGCCGGGGCAATTCGGACCGATCATGCGGGTCTTCGAATGGCGAAGCACTTCGTGAACAGCGACCATATCCTTGACCGGAATACCTTCGGTAATGCAAACGATAAGCGCAACCCCGGCCGCTTCGGCTTCGAGGATGGCATCGGCTGCAAAGGCCGGGGGCACGAAAATGCAGGTCGCATTCGCCCCGGTGGCCTTAACGCCTTCGGCAACAGTATTGAAGACAGGCACGCCGATATGCTCGGTGCCGCCCTTGCCGGGGGTGACCCCGCCAACGACCTTCGTGCCATATTCGATCATTTGTTGGGCATGAAACGACCCCTCGCCGCCGGTGATACCCTGCACAAGAAGCCGCGTGTTATTATCGACTAATACGCTCATGTAGTAATAAAATAGTAGTTACGGTTATTGATAGAACTGCAAAAATACGAAGGAACACGACAGTTTATAATGGAAATTCAAAACAGAGCTATCTATGTTCTTTTAGGATATAAAATTTTGGAGATAAATATGTCGACTGATTTATTTAAGAAGATAGAGCAATGTCGTAAAGAGGAGAGATGGTACGAGATACTAGCAATAGTAAGTGAGGAATTAATACGAGAGCAAAACCTCGAGGGACAAATCAGTTTGTATAATGAAAGAGGAATCTCTAATGGGAAGCTAGGAAATTTTGAGGCTCAAATTTTTGACATCACTAAGATGATATTACTTGACAACACAAATCCATGGGCATACTGCTGTAGAGGTGATGCATTTAGAGAAATTAAAAAATACGACTTGGCCAAGAAAGATTTCTACTATGCACTAAAATTGCAGCCAGACTATGCTTCAGCCCATTTAGATTTAGGCGTAATTCTTAATGACGAGAAGGATTATGATGAAGCAACTAAACATCTAAATTTAATAATAAACCACCCAAATCCAGAAATCAAAGGTCGAGCACATGCAAACCTAGGCAATACATATTATTATAAGAAGGAATACAATAATTCTGTCCTTCATTTTAGCAAAGCTATTGAGCTTATCTCAAATGCACATTTTTTCAGAGGCCGCGGAGCTTCCTTTTTTGAATTAAAAAAAATTGATGAAGCAATAAGTGATTTCCAATACATAATTGATATTCTTAAGCTCGGGGAAGCTCAGGACTATGTGAATTTAGGAATTCTTCGGACTGAAAAAAAAGAGTTCGAAAAAGCAATTGAGGCCTATGAAATAGCTCTTAAGCTTGACAATAAAAATATAACTGCATTACTTAATGCAGGATGGATTTGGATTGAAAAAAAAGATTATTCAAAGGCAATTGAGTACTATAATAAAGGAATAGCACTTGGGGAGGCACTTGAGAAGTTTTATTGCAGTCGAGGTCTCGCCTTCCAATATAGCAACTTTTTAGATAGAGCAGAAAAAGATTATAACAAAGCAGAGGAAATAAATCCTAACTATGAATATATTTTTCTCAACCGGGGAGTATTATTAACTGAACGTAACAAATTTCAAGATGCCGAAAAAAATTTTAACAGGGCTCTCGAAATCAACAACGAATTGCCTACAATTTATAATAATCGAGGCCGGTTATGGATGAAACTGAATGAATACCAGTTGGCAAAGAAAGATTTTTATTCAGCTTTAGAACAAAATTTGGAAGATGATGATGCGCATTTTAATCTAAGTAAGATTTACTCTGAATTAGAAGAGTACGATATTGCTTTAAGTGAAGCTAAAAAAGCCTTAGGCACTTTACCTTTAATTGGATATAATATGCTAGGCGTAATTCATTTTAATTGTGGCAATTACAGCGAAGCCGTTGAAAATTATACCCTATCTCTTTCGTACGATTCAAAACAATCCCTTCCTTTGTATAATAGAGCCGAAGCATATCGAATGATTGGGGAGAAAGGGAAGGCACTTGTTGACTATGGAGAAG